>NZ_JAMXFI010000080.1:0-34778 GCF_025460875.1 Microvirga yunnanensis | reverse complement strand
CTGGCCAAGGACTACGAACGCCTGGTCGAGACCGGCGAGATGCTGCTTTACCTCGCCATGAGCCGCATTCTGCTGCGCCGCCTCACGCGAAAGGAAAGATAATTGCTCATCAGCCTCTAAGACATTAGGCGTCGCCGAAGTAACGCAGTCGATATGAAGAAGGGCATTACGCCAAAAAGGACTAGGACCCCAAGATGGAACATCACGTCGGCGACTGGCCGACCGAACATTGCTGGACGAACCAGGTCGATTGAATGTGCTAACGGCAAGAAAGCCACCACCTGCTGAACATTAGCGGGCAACTGAGTTACCGGGAAGACAGCACCGGACAAGAACAGCATCGGTGTGAGGATCAGGGTCTGATAAAAGATGAAATACTCATAGTTGGGCGCGATTGCCGCAACGATCATTGCCAGACTCGCAAAGGCGATCCCCGTGAGAGCGATCACCGGCACGACATAGAGAATGGATGACCACACTGCATACCCCAGAATGGCTGCGACAGTTGCAATCGCAGTTCCGGCCAAAAGTGCCTTAGTCGCTGCCCAGACAAGTTCCCCGATCACTATGTCGCCGAGGGTCAATTGCGTGTACAAGATCGCCTGCCAGCTCCGTTGATCGCGCATGCGCGCGAAGGCCGCATAGATGGTTTCGAATGTAGACGCCGTCATTGCGCTTGTCGCGACCATACCAGTCGCTAGGAACGCAATGTATGACATTCCTTCGACTCGTCCGACCATCACGCTAAGACCGGTTCCGAGACCAAAAAGATAGATCATCGGATCCCCGAGACTACCGAGAATTGACACAAGCGCAGCTTTCTTCCACGCAATGTAATTGCGGCGCCACACTGCAGTCCAGTTCAACCAGTTCGCGGGCAGAACTGCCACATAACTTTCCCACATGTTTCAATCCTTCATCTCTCGCCCAGTCAGTCGTAAAAAAACATCCTCGAGGTTGGGGGGGCGCTGTAGAAGACGCAGATCCGAAAGCTCCCGTAGTTGTAGTCGCACCTGATCGGGAGTGGAGGAATAACAAAAGAGCGTTTCCCCACTTACCTCGATGCGTTGCGCGCATCCATTCATTAGCGCCTGCAATTCATAAGGATTGCCACCGCTGACCTCAATGACCTGGCAGCCAATCTGCTCGTCGATCAACGCTTGGGGCCGCCCTTCGGCAATCTTGCGTCCTTCTTCGAGAACGCATAGCCGGTCGCATAGCCGCTCTGCCTCCTCCATAAAGTGAGTAGTAAGTAGGATAGTCTTGCCGCGTCCCAACAGAGAGCGCAGCCGCTCCCAAATCAGGTGACGGGCGTGAGGGTCGAGACCGGTGGTGGGCTCGTCCAATATGAGTAGTTGGGGATCGTTGATGAGGGCGCGTGCCAGCATTAGGCGCCGTCGCATACCGCCTGAAAGCTCCGCGGCCCGGGCGTCCGCCTTACCCTCAAGTCTGGCAAACTCCAGGAGTGACGGGATGACGGCTTCGATCTGACGGGTGCTCATGTTGAAGTAGCGCCCAAAGACCAACAGGTTCTCTCGCACTGTGAATTCCTGATCGAGGTCGTCGAACTGTGGAACCACCCCAATGCCAGCGCGCGCCAAACGAGCCTGCGCAGGCACTGGGGCGCCAAGCACCGTGATCTTACCTACGTCGGGCGGCGTCATACCGAGGACCATACGCGTAATGGTGCTTTTGCCGGCGCCATTCGGCCCAAGCAGCCCGAAGCATTCTCCCGCTTTGACGAAGAACGAGAACCGATCAACAACAGTCCGGCCATTGTAGGCTTTCGTTACGTCAACCAAACTAATTGCTGTCGCGGTCATGTGCTTGCCGAAAAGCCTTCCTACGCCACCAAGGACACATCGGTTCCGCTTGTCTTTGTAAACAACAAGCCATCGCACCAAACGTAGCTTACTTGTCCCCACTCACATGCCGCTGCGGCGTCCGGGAAAAAACCACGCCCGTGATAGTTGGCGCTCGTGTTGCACAGAAGAGGAATCCCCGTAAGACTTTCATATTCAGCTAAGAGTTTCGAAACTTCGTGCTCCGCGTTTCTCGAAATGGTTTGAAGTCGCGCAGTTCCATCAAGGTGTACTACGGCTGGGATCCTCTCTCGCCATTCATGGCGTGTTGTATGATCAAAGAGCATGAACGGATCGGGGGTGCCTGGGGCGAAGATCTCCTGTGCGCGGTCCTCCAGGCAAATTGGCGCTACAGGTCGGAAATCCTCGCGATACTTCACGGCGTTGAGGTGCTCCTTCATTTGCGATGAAGTCGCCGCGGCAAGGATGCTTCTGCCCCCTAGCGCCCGTGGCCCGAGTTCAGCGCGGCCAGCAAGAAAAACAACCGGCTCGTTAGATGCCAGTATTCTGGCGAGTTCGGCCAAGCTGCATCGAGCCGTTTTCCAACCCGGAGGGATCTCGCTGTTCTTCAGTTTTGGGCCACTGTAAACTGACCAATCGAGCGGAGAGAGACCACCGTCAACGGCAAGTGCGCAGCAGGCGGCGCCAATAGCCGATCCGCTGTCGTTAGGGAATGGGGGAACCCAGACTGAGTCAAATAGGCCACTGGCTCGCAGTGCGCTATTCCATTTGATATTGAGGCCGCACCCGCCGGCCACGCACAAGTTTCGTGATCCAAATTGCGACTGCGTCTGTAGAGTGCTAGTCAACTCCTCAACAAGAAGGCGCTCAACGAAGACATGAAACGATGCAAGGACATCTTCGGAACTCTCGCACTGTAATCGAGACTCGCTTGCATCGAAATAGCCATTTACACGTGCAAGCAATTCGTCTGCGTTATGGGTGTTTTCTCGATAACTGACCGCAAGCGACGTTTCTCCAGCGAAATGTTCGTCGTAGAGTTCCCGAAACACGCTAACGATGTTCTCCCGAGCCGCGCCAAGCGCAATGTAGGCCATTAGCTTTCCGGCGACACCCAAGTCCCAGCCAGTTGAGTTTGCCCTCTTGTACGGCCCGAAGTGATGGCCCGCAACGGCATACGCATGGCCTATCATCGGGAAGAGGCACTTGATCAGTCGAGTTCCTTTTGGATCCACATAGTAGAGCCTAGGAAATATGCAGCCGTCCCAAACCAAACAAAGCGAAGGTTCCCCAGTTTTGGCAAACGGACTGGTGCAGTACGCGGAGACTACGTGTCCTATGACGTGCGGAAAGCTCTTGTAAGAAAGAATCGAGCCGCTGAGCGCCAGTCCTGAGCTCTCATGTGGCTTTAAGGGGTTCTCTGGACACCGTTCGACGTAGGGAGCTCCCCTGAGAGTAATAGGAGCACCTTCGCTGAACACTTGGAACTCTGACTCAACTTCTCCGTCCCACCCGTCGATGACGAACTGGTCAACGTCCCCTATGCTCAAACCATGATCGTTCAAGATTTGGACAATCCCGTCGAGGTGTTCAATGGGTTTATAACGAGGATTGTTGTTGCGCTTCTCTTCCTCAATGCAGAAGATGAGTTTCCCGTCCTCGACGAGGGCGACTGCTCCGTCGTGCGTCAGTTTGATTCCACAGATGCGCATAAGATCTCCATATCTGACAAGGTAGTCGGATCAGCGAGAAACCGGGTGGCGATAACGGGTAAGCAAGCAGTCTTCGTTATTGGATCGGCCAACGCATCGTAAACGATCGACTTGGACGAGTTCCTGATCAAGGATCGTCATGACGGTCTCGGCGCCAGCCACGTGTCCCCATCGTCGGCAGTTTGCATCCCCCGCCGACCCGAATATTAAATGACCCGATGGCGCGAGCATCTTTGCCAGGTTGCGGACGGCTGCTCGCATGTCAGAGACGCTGTTGAGATAGTAGAGCACCTCAGCTACAACAATCAGGTCAAATACTTCTCGCGTCGAGAACCGGAGGATGTCGCAGGTTATCCAGGAGATATTCGGCGGGTCCTTCAGGCGATGCCGGGTTCGGTCGAGCGCGTGGGGCACCACATCAACTACGGTGAGTTTCTGACAATGCGGCGCAAGCATTTCAGTGAACGCACCAGCTGCACAGCCAACTTCAAGCCCATTCTCGATTGTTTCCTGCGCCACCGCCAGCCGCAGCATTTGCCTATGTCGCTCCCGCTCGAATGGATTGCTATCAAGCCGCCATGGGTCGTCTGCGGCTAGTTCATCATGCAGCAACTGATAAGGCTTCTCGTCGTCCAACATCCCGTGCCTCCTGCCGCCCACCCTTCGACTGATGTTAGGTTTGCCCGCCCTCAGCCTCCCCGTCAGTCCCAACATCCAAAGCTGGCCAAAGCTTCGGGCGTTCCCAAGGATCCTGACCCGTTGGTAGGGTTTGAGGTGACGGTGCTTCAGCACCCCGGGCCGCGCTTTGAGAGACTGACGCGCGAGAGAGCCAAGCACTGTTGCTTAGCGTACACAGCGCATAAGCTTTCAGGGGGAGGATGAGGAAAAGGTTAATTGGCGTGTGAGCGGCAAAACCTAAGAACCGAAACTGGCGAGCACGAAGCGCAGCCACACTGCACCGGATAATCGTCATGAACGTTAGAAGGGCAATCGTCAGCCACGGCACCCTGGCTGCCATTGCGACCTGTGCGATGCCCATCAATATTGATACGGCAAGAAGCAGCGGCCCTAGGTTCTGCCCGATCACGTCCAACGTGAGATAGCGGTCGAGGCTTCGCAGCAGGCGCAGTGCTTGGAACGTGTCGCGGAAGGTACTGCGCGCCCAGCGTAGCTGTTGTCGCAGATAGGGCGCGAGCCGCTCTGGCACGACTGTAGCGGCAATGGCGTCGGCGGCATACTCGGTCTGAAAACCAGCTTTAAGCATTAGGATTGTGAGATGGCGGTCCTCGCCGAAATCGCTTGGCTTGCCTCTAAACAGCTGCGTCTCATACTGGTCGAGCAGCAAAAGCAGTGCAGATCGGCGGTACATAGCGCACGGACCACAACAGCACATCACCGCACCAAAGCGCGCCTGCGCCGCGCGCTCCTCGTTGCACGCAAGCCAGTATTCCATGTCGATCAATCGGGTCAGCCATGTGTGGCTGCGATTTCTGGCCACGAGTTGTCCCATTACGGCGCCCACGGACGGATCCCGCATTTTCTGAACGAGCTTTGTGATCACGTCGGGCGCAAGTGTGGTGTCTGAGTCGACATTCAGCAGCAAGTCACCGGATGAGCGGCGAATCGCGGCGATCTGCGCCTTTCGCTTTCCGGCATTGCTTGGGAGAATAATTAAATTGAATCGTGGATCCCTGGCATTTGCGATGTATACCCGCGCGAGATCCTCGTGGTTTGCAGAACCATCATCCACCACGTAAAACTGCAGTTGTCCGGTATAATCTTGATTTGCGATAGACGAGAGGCATGCTGCGAGGACACCCGGATCTTCATTGAAGCAGGGTACAATCACATCGACGCTAGGTAGTCCATCTAAAGCGACGTTCGTGGGTGGGACAACGAGAGATCTCGCAGGGGGCGCATACAATGCCTGCATCCCTTTATAGACGCCCGCAAGAAGCGCATACGATGAAATGGTCACTGTGCCGGCTGTGCCAAGTAGGTCCATGCGATACCGTCCGTTAGTTGTGCTGGGAGAGCAATCGGAGAGCAAAGCCACGGTCATGCAGTCCGGTAATGATATGAGAAAGTGCCATCAGCGTTTGGTCGCGGAGGCTCGAAAGCTTCTGTTGCGCGAGCTCGTTGGGGGGGCACCCATCGTGCAACAGCACGATGTCGCCGGGCTGAGCTGAAGCCAGCACCGCATCAGCGATTACGTTAACACCAGGACGGGACCAGTCTCTCGGATCTACGGACCAATGTACGGCTTTTAGTCCCGCGCGCGCCGAGATGCTTAGTACGTCCTCAGTCCAGAGCCCATATGGAGCTCGCATATATTTGGGTCCGGCCTGGGGACAGGCAGCCTTGATCGCTCTGCTTGTTTCTATGATTTGATGTTCAACTTCCTCCGGTCCACATGTCGTTAGATCCGGATGCGTCATCGTATGGTTACCAACCTCGTGCCCTTCGGCAAACATACGCCGGATAAGTTCTGGATGGTCCGCAGCATAGGCGCCGATGACGAAGAAGGTCGCGGGTACGCGTCGTTCCGCTAGAACATCGAGGATCTCAGGCGTGCATATTGGGTTCGGCCCATCGTCAAACGTCAGATAGACGCTACGGTCGCGACCGTGGCCCAACACGTTGCAAATGCAATCCTGTTGTCTCATAGCTCTGGGCCATTACGATCGATCAGAGTGCCGGAGGGCCATTCGTCCATCGAGCACGCTATCGGAAAAACGACGACGAGCGGGTCTTCAAGTCGCGTGGTCTCCAGATCGGGATAGACCTCTGCTTGAGTAGAGCGAACGAGGACCCCGGGGAGGACGGTCGCGATGCCGCCGCGGCACAGTCTTTCCACGTGTCTGTGCAGCGCGTATCGAACCGTGCCGAATCCAAAGGGCACTCCGAGCCGCTTCAACTCCGGATACATGGTAAACATCGAATGAGAAAGCCCAAGGCCTTCGAGGTCGGCACGGACGCCCCACAACCCCAGCTCCCCCACTAGGAGATCAACGGCCCCGACTTTGATGAATCGTCGCAACAGGCCCATGTGTGCTGCAATGCCACGCGAGTCGTAGCCAATCACCCGCATTTCGGGCCGCGCTCCGGCCCAGCTGCGCCCACCTTCGAAGGGCTGCGCGTTGAACGCGCCCGTCGGGCCGTAAGTATCACGAAAGAATGCAGAAAGTGCTGAGTGATCTTCGACTTGCAGTTCACTTTCCCAGCAAAGTTTCCATCGCACGTCAGGGGGCATTGTATCTCTCTACGTCGCCTAGTGTTGTGGGAGCCCGATGCATAAAGCTTGCAGCATCAGAAAAGCCATTTGTTAAATTCATGCAGCAATCACCGCACGCCGTGAAATCGATTGTTTGGATGAAACGCATCCATCCCTTGGATCGAGGGTGCCTGCGAGCGCGTTTGACGGGGGATGGATGCCCGCGGTGTTGTCACATTTACTCCGTGGTCGAAACCAGGCGGGTAGATGGGCTGGCATGAGCAGGTTCGTCAGCTAGAAACGCCATCACTTCCCACGCGAGATAGACATCGGCTGGGTACGGCTCTCCTTCGGGCCCCAATAAGCCGCCGGCGCGTCGAAGAGTTGCTACACAAGCGTGCATCGCCGTCTGCTATGAGACCTTCTGCCGGTGGGCGCTAACGTTCGTTCCTCCTTAAGTCCCACTGCTCTGCCGTTGGTACCCACCTTCAGCGCCTCAGCAGCATGGCGCGGCGGAGGTTGGGCGTGGGAGTTTCGACACGAGGCAGGCAAATCATCGTAACCGCGCCAGCGCCCCCGGTTTCAGCTAACGTGGTGTCGTGGCTGGCGCCCACCACCAGCGTCAAACGTGCCAAGTTAGGCATGTTGAAGAACAGGACAGGAGCCACTCATGATGTTGGAGATCGCCACGAGGGGTTCTGGTACTAGAAAGAATGTCTCGCAGTTGCGCGGGGCCGACAGGAGCGGGAAGATCGTCTGACGCAAATCGCTGCGTCGTAGCCAGGCTCCGAGGTTCTTTGGAACCATATCCCGTTGCCGGATCGGATTGGAGGCTTGCGCGACCGCTCACCAATGGGTGCGCACGCTGATAGCCTCCGGTCACGATGTTCGCCCCATCCTTCCTGCTTACGTCAAACCCTATCAGAAGAGGTGATCGATGACACGCTGTCACTCGTGTCTCACCGAATTCGCGGTTCCCGGGTGTTCGTTGAACGAAAGCCGGCCGCCTCGTCTCCGATGGTGATGACAAGTCGCCTCCAGTTGGCGCAGAGCCTCGTCAATCTTCTTCAGAATGCACTCAGCGCCTTGGAGGCACAGCCGGAGCCTCTGGTCGAAATCGCGCTCGCCGAGATGGGAGAAGTAGTCGCTATGTCCGATCGGGATGTCGGTCCCAGCCTCGCCCTCAACATCTGCCGGAACCTAGGCATACCGTTTGCTATCGACAAAGAAAACGGCCTCGGTGTTCGCCTGGTCATTTCGAAAGGGATCACACGGGGACTCGGTGGCTCATTGCGTCGCGATGCAAACCATGAGAAAGGGGCTTCGTTCACGGTCGAGCTGAGGCGTGCGGGATGAGTGCTGAAAAAAGACCGGTCATATTTGTGGATGATAACGAGGACCTGCTACGGGCAACCAGGCAGATGCTGGAGCTTGCCAACTTCGTACCGATCCTTTTCCGCTCAGCCGAGTCAGCGCTCGCCACAATAGATAAGAACTTCGAAGGGCCTATAGTGAGCGACATTCGCATGCCTGGAATCGACGGGCTCCAGCTCTTCGAACGGGTGAAGAGGATCGATCCGAGTATTCCGGTCGTCCTCATCACCGGACATGGCGACGTTGGATTGGCTGTCGCCGCGATCAAGGATGGCGCATACGATTTCATTGCGAAGCCATATGCGGCGGAGCGACTATTAGAGACACTGCACCGTGCTTCGGAGAAGCGGCACTTGGTTCTGGAAACCAGACGGCTACAGGACGCGGTCGTCCTATCCGCTGGTGATATGCCGCTCATCGGGAATGGGCCGGCCATGAAGCGGCTGCGCGAGACGCTCAGCCAAATTGCCGATACTAATGTAGACGTCCTCGTGGAAGGAGAAACAGGGACCGGCAAAGAGGTAGTCGCCGAGTTGCTGCACCAATGGAGCAAGCGGCGTACGAAGCCCTTTGTCGCACTAAATTGCGGCGCGCTACCAGAAAGTGTCTTCGAAAGCGAGCTTTTTGGACACGAGGCAGGCGCTTTCACAGGAGCGCGGAAGCGCCGGATTGGCAGAATGGAGCATTCAGACGGTGGGACGCTTTTCCTCGATGAAATTGAGTCTATGCCGCCCGCGCTTCAAGTGAAGTTGCTCAGAGTACTCGAAACCCGGCAGATTGCGCCGCTCGGCACCAATGAAACCCGAAGGATCAACCTTCGTGTTGTCGCTGCGACGAAGATCGATCTCGGCAATCCATTGATCCGCAAAGATTTCAGGGAGGACCTCTACTACCGCTTGAACGTCGTGACGTTACACATTCCACCACTTCGCGAACGTCCGGAAGATGTTCTGGCACTTTTCGGCCATTTCCTCGAGCGCGCGTCCAAACGTTTCGGTCGTCCAGTGCCGGAGATGACCGCGACCGTGCGTGACCATCTCATGGGCCACAATTGGCCGGGCAATGTTCGCGAACTCGTTCATTTCGCTGACCGCGTCGTCCTAGGGCTCGAGCCGACACAGAAAACCTCGGTTGTATCAGGTCAAAGAAGTGGGACTGCACCAACCCTAAGTCTTGCTGAAAGGGTGCGCCGCTACGAGGCAACCGTAATTCGTGAAGCCTTACAGGAACATCGCGGCGATATGCAACAAGTAATGGAAAGACTTCGAATTCCGCGTAAAACTTTCTACGATAAATTGAAACGTCACGGAATAGACTCGGCCTCTTATCGTGAGAATCGGGAGTATTAAAAACTTCCCCGAACCCGCACTGTGCGGAAACACTGACATAATGAGTTGGCGCCAGCGCGTCGGATTAGTTAAGCCGCTTGCACCGATCCCTACGCTATGTTCCCTCCGCCTTTAACTATTGTCCTTGAAACATGCCTGCTCGTCCGACGCGCCAGCGGCAATATGGCATTTCCGGCCAGGTACTTTGTTCTCGTTTCGGGGCTGCAGCTCGCTGCGGTTGTAACATAGTTCCGTTTGCATGATCACCGACAAGTAGTTTCGACGATGCTGGATCCGCTAGTGGAGCAGTACCATCCGAAAGGTGAGACACGGCTGCAGGACCTGCGGCGGACCATTGGGGCCATTCCCTGGTAGCCTGGGAGGAGTGCCAAGTGGCGGGCCGCCCAGCTGAACTGGGCTCAGGGTAGCGGGCAGCTCAGACGGCCACACATTGGGCGCAGCTGGGGGTCTGGGAGCGTGTGCCCATCAGATGGAGGAGCGCGGCATCCAGCTCGGAATGACGTTCCTCGACGGCACCAGCGTGCCCGCATCAGAAGATCGCCAGCGCGCCGAAAACCGGGCTCAAGCTTGATGAGACCGTCGTAAAGCACTTGGCCGCCTGATCCTAAGTGGTGCATCCGGTAAGTCATGCCGCCCTCGGCAGGAGGGCGATTCCGGGTGAGCGGCGGGGCCGATGGCGGCGGCGCTGACCCCAGACAAAGGGATGGCGGTGCGCGTTCCAGTAGATCGTAGAGTAGTGGATCGCATCGCTGATTTCGTCCCATGTCTCGAACCGCCGGCCTGCCAATGCAAGCGAGCGCAGGATCTTCCACCACGGCTCGATCAGGTTGAGGTAGGCTGCATACTTGGGTTGGAACACCATCTCCCAGCGTGGATGGGCCAGCAGGAACAGCAGCACGTCGGTCGTGCGGTGGGAGCCGAGGTTGTCCATGATCGCGTACACCCGCTCGGTCGTGCTCGGGATCCAGGTCTCAACGTGCTCCAGGAAGTCGACCCAGTGGGCACCGCCGCGACCAGGATAGGGATGCGTGAAGGCTTCACCGGTTGCCGGACAAAACGCCCCGAAGACATAGCCCTTGGCGCGCCGGCCGTAGTCGATCTCCTGTCGGGCTCGCTCGGCCGGTCGCGTGTTTGTCTGCACCAGCGCACGACCCGCGTAGCTCTTGGCGCTCACCGGTCCCATCTCGTCCAGGCAGATCACACAACTGCCCGCAGGTGGCTTGGTATAGAGCGTTTCGATCGCCCCCTTTTTTCGGCGAAGGCCGGATCGACCCGCTCGCCGAACCAGGTCTCGTGCTTGTGCCAGCGCAAGCCCTCGTGAAGCAGGATCTCGTCGATCCGACTGCGCTGCATCGCAATTCCTTTGTGCTCATGCAGGTAAGCGGCCAACCGATCCAAGGTCCAGGCGGCAAACGGCAGCCCGAGGGTCTCTGGCTTCGTGAGCGCCGTGGCGTTGACGGTGGCCATCTGCTCGGGTGTGTAGGTGGGTCGGCGGCCTGAGCGGTATCGGTCCTTGAGCGCGTCCAGTCCTTCCGCATTGAAGCGGCGGATGGGCTTGCGCACGGTCTCACCATCAAGGCCCACGCGAGCTGCAATCGCCGAGGCGCTCTCGCCATGACTGGCACGCCAGATGATCTGAGCGCGTTGCACACTCTGGGCCGAAGCGGTGTGTGAGTGGGCCAGGCGCTTGACGGTCGCGAACTCGTCAGCGGTTAAGTCCCGTAAGCAGACTGGTGCCATGGATCGCCTCCGCTATGGGATCAGCGGGAGACGCCATTATACCCCTCTACCTGCCGGATGCACCACTAAGTGTCGAAGGGCTCGTTGGAGGCGCGGCACCAAGGCTCGCATGGTCGCCGAGTTCTCGGATACGCCATTGCCTTCCGGATCCTGCCCGGTCAGGCGAAAGAGTTGCCACAGGCAGCCGCTTTGCCAGACAGAGCCTACCATCTGTCCCAACGTAGGTCGTCGAAGACCGCGGCTGCACCAGCCATGCCCATCGTGCCTATGTCTGGAGCAGGGGGGCGTCCGGCGATTCCACCGCAGCACCGTGAGGCGCCGCTCGCCTGTCCAGACGGAATCCAAAGGGCGGGTCTCGAAGCGTCAGCACGGACCTCCTCCGCGTCCGTCTGTATTGGCTTCATGGATGAGTGCTATCCAAACAATGAATTTTACCAATGCCACTGCCATGTCTAGAAAAGGTTGAATTGTAGTGGAGGCGAGTGCTGCAGGATCCGACGCCACCAACTCGACCGGCGCTGTGGTTAATCGATGACCCATCGGGTGCCCACGCTCAGTCCAACTCGCCTCCTTGAACTCCGAAAACCGGGCGACCGCAAAATGCCTGTTTCGCATCGCATTAAGAACCGGTTCGTCGTCTCTCGGAGACGCACCGGATTTGGTGACTGCATATGGTCGCTCGCGGCCGCATGGCAGTACGCTCAGCGCACGGGGCGAACGCTCGTTGTTGACTGGCGCGGGTCGTGCTATCTTGATCGACCCTTTGCGAACGCATTTCCGGTGTTCTTCGAGCCGATCAAAGACATCGCTGGCGTACCGGTTATTTGCGACGATCAGGTCAACCAGTTCTCATTCCCGGGGCCGTTCTTCCCGGACTGGTGGAATAAGTCATCCATCGATTGTCTTTACCGCCCCGATGCGCAGATTTTCCAAGAACGCGATGAACTCGGCGATCTTTTTCAGACCCAAGACGATGTTGCCGCCAACACAGTTATCTGTGACGCCTGTTTGATGTGGCGTTGCGACGAGGAAGCCGAGCGGCAGGTTTTTCGGAGCATCAAACCTCGATCCGAAATCCAGAGTCGCATCACGGCCGTCCATCAGGAAAGCTTTGTAGGGTATAGCGTCATTGGCGTTCATGTTCGTCATGGCAACGGCGAAGACATTATGGGCCATGCACCCTATTGGGCCGACCCGGAGCTGGCAGTGCGCCAAGTGTGCGAAGCCATTAACAAGGCCACAGCATTACTTCACCCAAAACCCATCCGGATATTCTTGTCTACGGACAGCGCGCAGGTAGTGACTCACTTGTCTAGCGTCTTTCCCGACCTCATCACCGTCCCCAAGAATTTTCGACCTCATCAGGCTGGCCCGCTACACAGCCCGGAGCTTGGCGTTGACGGCGGCATTTCCGCTCTCGTTGAGATGTATCTTCTCGGGCACTGTGACACTGTCATTCGCTTTCCGCCGACAAGCGCTTTTACACGCTATGCACGCCTTTCTGTCCCGCGAGTGATTGAGTTCGACGTGCAAGATCCGAGCCGTTTGATCCTGATCGAGGGAGAGACGAGATGCCTCTAGCACTCACAAGGCGCTCTGCCTCCCCCATACTCCACATGCCGCAAGCATCGAGAAGTTCTCAGTTAGTGTATGCGGGCTCAGGGATGCTGGACAAGTGGCTGCCCCACCCTCAGGTATTCAGGCGCAACGAGCTCGGCAGCCCTTCTATGGGAAGCACCCGGCGCCACGCATCTGCCCTGCCCGAAGCGGGATTGTCGTTTCTAGCGCACGCGGCCGGAACGACTTGGTGCTTTCAGGATGCCATCAAACGTTTCAAAAGTGACAATTAGGAAACTCGGTATGACGTCAGACCCAAGCACGGCAGTAAGCCTGGAGGCTCCGTACCCGCTAGTCGGAAAGCGAGTATGGGTCGCAGGACATACAGGTATGGTCGGAAGCGCTGTAACCCGAGCGCTCACCACCGAGGGCTGCGAGATCGTCGTGGCCGACAGGCGGAAGCTGGATCTGACGCGGCAAGAGGAGGTCCGGCATTTCCTGTCACAATCAAAGCCACATGCGGTTATTATGGCGGCGGCGAAGGTGGGCGGCATCCTAGCGAACGACACTGCGCCTGCCGACTTCATCTATCAGAACCTGATGATTGAGGCCAACGTGATCGAAGCCTCATTTAGATATGGCGTTGAGAAGCTCCTCTTCCTCGGATCGAGTTGCATCTACCCGAAGTTCGCTTCGCAGCCCATTAAAGAAGAGGCGCTACTGAGTGGTCCACTTGAGCCAACCAACCAATGGTATGCAACTGCAAAAATTGCAGGCATTAAGCTGTGTCAGGCCTTCCGCATGCAGTATGGCGTTGACTTTATCTCAGCCATGCCGACGAACCTCTATGGTCCTCGTGATAACTATGACCTTATGGCCAGCCATGTCGTGCCCGCGCTGATACGCAAAGCACACGACGCAAAGACTAGAAACCTCGATCGCATGACTATATGGGGCAGTGGAACGCCTCGCCGGGAATTCCTGTACAGTGAAGACTGTGCCGATGCAGTGGTCTTCCTACTTAAGCATTACTCCGAAGCCGAGCACATAAATATCGGATTCGGCAGCGACATGACCATTATTGAACTCGCCCGTCTCATCTGCAACGTTGTTGGCTTCAAAGGTGACATAGGTCTCGATAGATCCAAACCAGATGGGACGCCACGAAAGCTCTTGTCCAGCGAGAAATTATTATCCATGGGGTGGCGCCCAAAAACATCCTTCGAGGTTGGTCTGGCTAGATCCTACGAGTGGTTTATCAGCAATGTGCTCGATAAAGAGGGCCACTAATCGGGTCGGAGTCAGCTCTTTCCGAGACTGCCACGGCGCGCCCTTCGAACTCGCGACGACATGCCATGACCCGTAAGGATGAACGGTTACCGGGTGGGCTCCTCGAGTCCACTACTGAAATAGAAACTGCTGCGAAGTGTCGTTCCGCGAGAGCACTCCGATGTTGGGCGCTATGACCCAGCGGTTGGCATTCACACCTTGTCGGCCGTGTCAAATCGACTTCGGGAAACCACCACCACGCCTGAGAAGCACATACAGGTGGCCTCACATGGGATTGCGCCTCGACGCCCTTTGTGTCGCCGGTGCCAGATCGAGCAAGCCTTTGCAGTTGAGCGTAGGCTCTCAAAGGAGCAGAGTCCAGGACCGCGCGCGTGACCATGAACGCAAATCCGTTCTCCGGAATTGTCCAAGACCACCGCACCAAGCCCCCTGAAGGCCGAATTTATCAAACAGAGGCAAACGTTATGGCGCACAAGACCGCTCTCATCACTGGAGCTACAGGGCAGGATGGCGCTTACCTATCGGAATTGTTGCTCACGAAGGACTATATTGTCCACGGGACCAAGCGGCGTTCGTCGTCCTTCAACACAGAGAGGATCGACCACCTCTATGAGGATCCGCACCTGCGGGGAGGGCGGTTCTTCCTCCACTACGGGGACATGACAGACTCTACGAACCTTATCCGAATTATTCAGGACGTTCAGCCGGACGAGATTTACAACCTGGCAGCGCAGAGTCATGTTCAAGTCTCGTTCGAGACGCCCGAGTACACCGCCAATGCGGATGGGGTCGGTGCTCTGCGGGTGCTCGAGGCAATCCGAATTCTTAAACTTCAGGACAAGACACGCTTCTATCAAGCTTCAACGTCGGAGCTCTACGGCAAGGTTCAAGCAGTGCCGCAATCGGAGACTACGCCCTTCTATCCGCGTTCACCCTATGGCGCAGCAAAGCTTTACAGTTACTGGATTACCGTAAACTACCGTGAAGCCTACGGCATGCATGCGTCGAACGGGATCCTCTTCAACCATGAAAGTCCGATTCGGGGTGAGACTTTCGTCACGCGCAAAATTACACGGGCGGTAGCCGCAATCAAATACGGATCCCAGAAGACGCTTTATCTTGGAAATCTTGATGCGAAGCGCGATTGGGGTCACGCCCGTGACTATGTCGAGGGTATGTGGCAGATCGTGCAGTATCCGGAACCAGGTGACTACGTGCTTGCTACCGGTGAAACGCACTCGGTACGCGAGTTCGTCGAGAAGGCGTTTGCCTGCGTTGGAACGACTATTGAGTGGCGGGGCACCGGAGTAGCCGAAAAAGGTATCGATTGCGGATCAGGTGAAGTCTTGGTTGCGATCGACCCGCGCTACTTTAGGCCGACGGAGGTCGATCTTCTGATCGGCGACCCATCGAAGGCAAAGCACGTTCTTGGATGGCAGCACCGTACCCGGTTCGAGGACCTTGTACAGGAGATGGTCGACCAGGATCTTCAGAGGGTTTTCAGAGAGCACAACCGAAAGAGCCGGCATGATTAAGCTTGCCTTTGGCGAGGCAACCGGCGTACCAGAGTATATGCATCCGGCATTGCCGGAAGACCACCGGTAATTTGGACGTTTTGCACCTGTGCCGGGGCACGAACAAACCCGCCTCGCACCGGACTTGCCGCCTCGCGCCCGCAAAAGAAGCCGCGAAAGCCAGTCAGGCTTTGTCGTGCCAGTTGCCGGTCCCAACGCCGGTCGAGCGCACCGGCCTTTGATAGCTGCTATCGCTGTGGGTAAATGATTGCAGGATGACAGCTCGAAAGCATCCAAGCAAAGATAGAGAACGCCGCCGGCATTTGGGGAACATTGCCTAAGGGGGTTTAAGAGGAAGAAGCTGAGTGACTACGTCCAATCCTTACATCATTCCCGTTATAATGTGTGGTGGGTCCGGTACACGCTTATGGCCAGCGTCGCGCGAAAGCATGCCCAAGCAGTTCATCAAGGTTTTGGGCGATCTGTCGACATTCCAGACCACCGTCCGACGCGTAACCGCTTCAAAAGTGTTTCTGCGCCCGATTGTCCTGGCGAGCAATGATGTACGATTCATCGTAGCCGAGCAGTTGGTAGAGATCGGTTGCGACGCTGACATAGTGCTCGAGCCCATCAGGCGGGAGTCAGCCGCTGCAGTCGCCATCGCAGCCTGCCACGCGGCGGAGCGACATACCGAAGCCGTTGTTATGACTTTGCCAGCAGATCACGTGATCGGTAATGACCCTGCCTTTTTTGAGGCAAGCCACGCCGCCGCAACGGTCGCCCGAAACGGCGAGATTATGGCTCTTGGCGTTCGTCCGAGGCACCCCGCGACTGGCTATGGCTATATTAAACCGGGGGACTATATCTCAGGCACCGATGCACTTCGTGTCCAGAGTTTCGCCGAGAAGCCAGATGCGACGACTGCGGCACAGTACATCGCAGACGGCTACCTCTGGAACGCCGGCTATCTCACATTTCGACCGGATGTAATGCTGGCGGAGCTTGAGATGCTTGCGCCTGCCGTCCTAGATGCCGCGCGCAAGGCGCTCGCGCTCGCGTCAACTGATCTCGATTTTGTGCGGCTCGACGCGTCAGCACTTAGGCAGGCTCCCCGGATATCGATCGATTGCGCTGTCATGGAACGTACTGCGAAAGCCGGTGTTCTTCCCGTGGAGTTTCCCTGGTCGGATGTGGGGACTTGGGGCACGATGTGGGAGGCCGCTCAAAAGGATAGTAGCGGGAACGTGCTGCGCGGCGACGTCGAATTAATCAGTGCGAGGAACAACTTTGTGTTTAGCGAAGATGTTCTAACCACCGTTATTGGCGTCGACAACGTTGTGGTTATCACGCAGCAGGATGCAGTGCTGGTCACCTCACGGGAGCAATCTGATCGGGTCAAGGACTTGGTTGCTTTGCTGCGGGCCAAGAAGCGGCCAGAGGCGGACGAGCATATTCGCGTGTATCGCCCGTGGGGATGGTATCAGCGGATCGATATAGGAGCGCGGTTCCAGGTCAAACGAATATCCGTGAAACCGGGCGGGAGACTGTCACTACAAAAGCATTATCACCGAGCCGAGCATTGGATTGTCGTAAAAGGCACCGCTGAGGTGACTGTCGGTGAGAGCGTAATCGTCCTGCACGAGAACGAGTCGGTTCAGGTTCCAATCGGGTCAGTGCACCGGCTCGTCAACCCAGGCAAAATTGGGCTTGAGATTATTGAGGTACAAGTTGGCAGCTACACAGGCGAGGATGACATCGTGCGGATTGACGACATGTATGGCCGCTAGAAACTAAAGCGACGCCGCGCTGCTCAATCAAGCGGACACCGACACCGCAATCTGATCAGCCTGTCCAGAAAAAGATGCTGCATGCGAGCTTCCCACTGCCTGTAGAGTTGCGCGCCAATCCTGGCGCTGAGTTCAGTATTCGTCAAACCCGAGAGTGCTCTCCAGATGATAGTGTTCCTTCACGGAAGATCGTGCCGATCCGAGAGGCACCCAACGATGTGGAGGATCCCGGTCAGGTAATTGAGCGTCTTTTTCGCAGAGTTGAGGTCTCGCCCATGTCTTTCACCAGCGTGTCGAACAGATTGGTTTCACGAGCCATCACCGCTAGGTGCAACGAGCCATTCGGGACCGCGCGGCTGAGCATCGTCACCGGGAAGATGCTCTAGTTCTCAGTTCCATAGACGCTCAGTAGGCTTACCAGCCGCTCTGCGGTTCTCCAGAAGCTGGACAGTCGAGCCTTTGAGGCTCAGGCTGGGTCCGCTCAACCATGTGCCCGGGCCAAACATCGAGGCAAATCCCAACTGGTTCGACGTCCTGTGTCGGCGCGCTTTGGCCGACATGACCGCTGGAGCCAACAGGCTTTCCTCCACGATCGGGACCTTCGCGCTCGCAGACCAGTGTCGGCGGTGCCGTGTGTCAATGATTTCAAGCCGGGTGATTTGATGACGGTTAGCAAGGCCATTCATACTGACTGTCAGCGCTTGAGAGAGCATTGACGCGTGGTTGCTCTCAGCCGATGCCTACGAACAGCCGGGATGCAGTATTCGAGCTCCTCGATCTCGGGGCTCACGTCACCTTTTGCAGTGTACCCGTCCCCTGATGCCTGCTTTGACCTTCACCTTAATCTCGTCGGCAATGATGGGCTTGGCATCCCCAGCAAAAGGAAAGGCTCAGAAAGCGCGTCAATGAGCGACGGTCCTGGATAACCAGTTCGGCTCGGACATCGGAGCGAATGCCTGCGCCACCAAGATCTTGGACGGCAAAACCGGCGGGGAGGGAGGTGCGCAGGCCTATAATCGCCGGGTCCGCACTGGCTTCCACCGAAGCAGAGTGAGACGGTGACAAACGCGTTACAAGCGCCCCGCTCGCGCGCGTTGCCGACCGGAGGGATGGTCTCAACTCACCAACCTTAAGGTGCCGACTCTAGAACTCACTCGCTCGGCAAGTGACGTTCTAACGGCTCAATGAGTCTTCTTAACATCGCCAAAATGATCCATATCACTAAGATAACCAAGGCTATAGTGGGATGCGCATAATCGGGAAATTGCGCAAAGAAACCTGAAAGATCATTATTCGGCCCATCGGAGATCGGCTGTTCGTATGTGTGAAGCATCTGATTTGTGAGCATCCAGCCAAAGCAGGCAAGGGCAAACGATGTTAGGCTTGACGCTCTGAAGGACGCTATCAGTAGAGGTACATAGAGGGGCAAAAAACTATAAAATATCCTCGTGACATCCGACCCCCCAACTATTGCCAACGAGGCGCAGTATACAGATGCAGCTGCCGAAAATATGACAGCGCCGTTCCATTGAACGTGCTTAACTGCCTCCTTGTTTAACACAATATATAGCGGTCCCAGGGTGAGCGATATAGCAGCTAACGACCCTAAGACATGAGCGGGCTCAGATAGAAAACGATAAAGCCAGAAAAGCCCTGTAAAGAGTTGCGACTGATATTCGCAATCAAATTCCGACAGTATTAGTCCTTTTGTCACATACCCAGCGAGAATAATGAACAGAGATATCACCAACGCGGCTCTCTTCCTCTCCGCGTTTTTAATATAAAATGACAAGAATAGCGGCAAAAGATAGAAGCTAGCTTCTCTGAAAGGAATTCCTGACATGCATATAGCACTAGCAAGAAGGTACTCTCGGTTTATTATCAGTAATAGGCAAAATGACAGGATGAGAAGAAAAGGGGGATCCATGTAAACCGGATAGAAATTTGTAAATTTTACTGGTGCAAAATATAGGAACGACGACGCCGCCACCACAGCCGTGAGCCCTTTCAGGCTCCCACGCCAGAGTGAGTGTGTCGCGAGAAGCAAAGTAGCGGAAAATAACACGGAGACAACCAAATTGAATCCAAAAAAACCGACGTGACTATGGAAAACCTTCGCAAGTATCCAGGGCGTCCCGACGCGACCACAATAAGGAAAGGCTATGGGCAACTCCAAGCCACCTTCAGCAGCCAAGTGCCGAAGAATTCTGTCGTAGTATACCCCATCGAAACCCAAGCCATTCGCCACTCGGATCGGATCCTGGTCGGTTAATATCCATATCACACCGGATATACCAGCAATGATGAAAGATCCCGCAACAACGTATTCTAGTTGCTTTTTTGTAGGGACGAGGCGGATCATATCCTTATCCTCTTGAAAACCGCCTCTGGGATGAGCCTTATGATCAGCATGATCAGCCGCCAGACTGGACGAACGTAGATAACATTTTTCTTTCGCTCGACGGCGACCACTATCCTTTCAGCGACCTCACTCGGTTGTGCGGTGAGCCTTGCCGGCAGATGGATGCTTTCAGTCGCCTCCGTCGCAACATAACCCGGGAGCACCGTCACAACGTGTACGCCGCGTTTCGCCAAACGATTGCGAAGGCCGGATAGGAAGGCCGTGAAGCCCGCCTTCGCGGAGCCGTAGACGTAGTTCGTCGCGCGTCCGCGCTCTCCCGCAACCGAACTGAGGCCAACCAGAGTGCCTGATCCCCGTTCTTCGAATCGGTTGGCCAGCAATGACAGGATATTGGCAGGTCCTTCGAAGTTGCTACGCATGATGCAACTGGCGAGCAGATAATCGCTCTCGCTGCCTTCCTGGCTTCCCATCATGCCGACGATGCTTACGGCGATCGCGGGCAGTTCGGGCAACATGGCTAGAAACTCCGCGTGAGTTTCTGGCAGCAGTGCGTCGAACTCGTGTAGGGTTACAGGGACACCATATCGGATCTGCAAATTGGCCTTTTCGGCGTCGAGCTTTTTCGACTGCCGCGCGGCTAATTGGATCGGATGGCCGTGCGCTGCAAACTTGTGCGCCACGGCTATGCCTATGTCCGAACGTGCACCCAAGATAAGAATGGACGGCTTTGTCACAGCACAAGTCTTTCCGCTTGCGCCGATTGGAACGAGTTCTTCCAGCCGCTATCCGCCCGCATTCGGACGAAGCTTTCAACTCGGCCATCGGAGGCACGTAACGTTTCAGCAGACATGCGGCTGTCTTTGGCTAGATAGAAGCGCCCGCCGTGATCGATTGTAATTTGGTCCAGGTTCGCCAACAAGCCCGAGGTCTTGGTCGTGATGGGGAAGTCAAGAGCAAGGGAGTAGCCTTCCATCGGGAACGAAAACCGGCTCTCCTGCGGGCCGAACCGCTTGAGAACGGCCAAGAAGGACCCAGCGCGTGCCTTGGACACTGTCTGGAGCAGGGCCCTGAGCCCCTCTTCGGAGCGGTTTAGGGGAAGAGCACACTGGAACTGAGCGAATCCCTTGCGGCCGTAGAGCCGATGCCAGGCGGCGATCGCGTCAAGGGGATAGAAGAAGCTATCCCAGTCAACGAGTTTCTCACCTCGATTCCAAGCGCCGGCCCAATAGTAGAGTGTATTGAAGGCACGGAGGCTAAATCGATTAAGAGCAAAGCATGGGAAGTTGAACGGAAGCGAAAGTTTGCGCTTATCCGGCGTAGTGAAAGGATGGAGCGATCGATGTGCTGGAAGGTCCGGGCTGTTCGCGTGCTCTCCCAGGAAAACAAGTGAGCGTCCAAGGTTGATCCCCGCCCCAAGGCAGTCAATCCACGCCACCGAATAAGTCGAACCATGAGCACGTTCCAGAGCGGTCATTGCTGATTCAAGGTTCGGCGCGGGTATTGTCGTCTGGCGGATCCATCCAGTTTCGATCGTGCGTAATCGGACGGCCGCTCGTATAATAATTCCGGTGAGTCCCATCCCGCCAAGAGTGTGCTCGAAGAGCTCTACGTGACCTTCGCGTGAGCAACGTTGGATTGTGCCATCGGCCCCCATTACATCGATCCAGTCGACGCACCTTCGAAAACTTCCGTGCTTGCGATGGTTCTTGCCATGGACATCGGCGGCGATCATACCGCCCAAGGTCACGAACTTCGTGCCGGGCGTGACCGTTGGGAACCAACCTCGGGGTAGGAAAGCCGCGATGATGTCGGACAGAACAACTCCAGCCTCCGCGATCAACTGCCCAGTTTTCGGATCAAAGGCCAACATCCTGTTCAAACGTCGCATATCAATCGTCGCGGATGAATTAATGGCGCTGTCACCATAAGCTCTACCACAGCCGCGCGCGATTACACTCGGCTTCGAAGCTACAAGCTGCTGGATCCCTGCAAGGTCACGGGGCACATAAACTTGGGCGTCCATGACTGGGAACCTTCCCCAGCCCGCGAGCTTCATGGAGCGATCCTCCCCTGCCGATCTGAAAACACAAAGCGTTTGTCTAGCTGAAATCTGACCATGTAGCCGATAGTCAGCCCAACGAAAGCACCCACATCACGCATCACCTCAGTTCCCCAGATCGTCCAGGAAGCCGCCTCAGCGCTCCACGAAATAATCGTGGTGAGGCCACCCACTGCCGTGTAGAGCGAGAACTTCCACCCATCGCTTTTGAGGCCGATTTCCTGGTCGTAAAAAATCCAAAGCTTATCGAGCAGGTATTTGGTCAGTAGCCCGGCGATGGTGCCCACGATCATGGCAAGCGCAAGAAGATCGCTCGCGTCCCCGAGTTGGAGGACCGAATTTTGTGTGGTGATATTGACAACCGTTGCGATGGCGGCAAATGCCGCATAGCGTAACGTTGGAGTTCGCCGATTCATACCAGCATTCCGGCCGCGACGAAGACCAGAATAATCGCTAGGCAGGCCTGACTGATCCGATCCTTTGCGGCGTAGATCACCGGATCATCATGCATGTACCCGCGGTGCGCCATCATGACCGTGCGAGTGATCCAATAGAGCAGGACTGCGCAAACGCCCCAGAGCATCTGAGGATGAGGGTAGAGCTCCGCTACGGCAGGCGAATTGACGTAGTATGTCATCACCAGAACAGATACGTATCCTGCCGCAACTGCGATCATGGAGATGATTTGCAAGTCGTTGACGTGATAACCTCGGCCATCGGCCTGTAGACATCCACGCCCGGCGCTATCAACCAACTCGCCTTGTCGCTTCACCGCAGCAAGCGAGAGGAAAAAGAACATGGAAAAGGCAATGAGCAAGACTGATATCGGAACTGATGTCGCGATTCCACCTGCGACGATGCGTATGGTATAGAGGCCCGCAAGAATACATATATCTATAACGATGTGCCGCTTGAAGTGCAGTGAATAGGCCGTGGTCGCAAGAAGATAGCTTGCCATTACAAGGAAAAAGCCCTGCCCTATAAACATGGCTATGAACCCGCCCGGAACGATCAGCCCTAGTGCTATCCACGTTCCGTGCGTGGCGGGGATGCTGCGCGAGGCGAACGGACGGTACCGCTTGCGCGGGTGCACCCGATCTGCGCGGATATCGAGAAGATCGTTCACGACGTAAACACCAGAAGCCACAAAGCTGAAGCAGACGAATGCCTCCATTGATGAGAGGAGTGTCGGCCAATCGAACTTATGTGCAGCCAGCCCTGGAAAGAACACTAGCACATTCTTTAGCCATTGATGCGGCCGGAGCGCAGCAAGATAATGCTTGAAGTACCTCAGATCCGTTGTTGAAGTTTCAGAAATCGTCTGCTGACTTTCGCAAGGATTAGCGACGATCCTGCTGCAGGCACAATGCTGGCCGTTGGGCGCTGCGGCTGCGTCGCCCGCCTCGGCGTTCCCGAGATCGTACGCCGAGCCCCCAAACTCTTGCGACTGAATTGCTCTCTCTACTGCCGCGGATTCAACTACATCGTGAATGCTGCGGGTATCAAGACCGATCGTCCCAATGTCGACTGTACGCGAGTGTACGTGGGCCTTGTCGTCTTCGCTGCCGCCGATCATGGCGAACCTCTTACTTTGAGCCAAATTGGGGTCAAGCTGGCCAGCAAAAACGCTCAGTTGAGCAAAATAGAAATTGGCCCGATCGGAATGGCGTTCTCGACGCGGTATCTGCCGGACTGATTGCGATGAGACCAACTAGATCGAGAGGCAACCTCACTACGATAGATGCCTCCATCTATGAAGGATCCAGTAGAGCCGGGAAAATCAATTGTTTGGATTGTAGGCATCAATTTGATGGATGGTGGGCTGCCCTGCTCGAAGGAATGTTTTAGGGCAAAAGTCCGAGGCGGAAGGAGGAAAATGATGAAGTCCGGGAACTACGCCACATGCTTGGTGACCGGCTCTTTGGATCTGATTGGTCTAGTGACCGCACTTGCAGAGCGGCAGATTTTACGCGGCGGCTCGAACTACGGGGTTGTTGTTTTTGGGCGGGCGGGTTGGCTTGTGCTGTTCTCCGGATGACTGCAATTGACGGCCCCAGCTCAGAGGGGGCGATTGTAGTTTCCACGCCTTCCGCAAGCCCTGGCGTCGGCTCGCTCATGCGAACAACTGCTCCACCGTCCAACTTTTGCGCAAAAGGACCATTTGCTTGGCCTTGCCCGAGCACGTTACGGTTTGCAAAACAGTACCCTCGGGTGTGAACCAACGCGGTTGTCAGAACCATGCCGGGCCCCCCTGAGCAGAGGCCGCTATTGACAGGCCGACGCGGCACTATACTGAACTGCACTCCAAACCTCTCACAAGATCTGCATACATGGATGTCAGATGTTGCAGCATCGTTCCAGAATGGATGGGATAATCTGCCATGCTCCATGCGGGCACTTGCGTAATGCAGCTTTCGCCTGTCATGATAGCGCAGGATGATTTTGCTCTAGGGCATCCGATTCTCGGTAGATTTCGCAACCAGCGACGAAATCTTAACTAGCTAGAATCGCTCACTTCATTTTCTATCAGGCTCAAAGAATTCCATGGCTAATTCCGCTGCACTCTCAAAGAACGGCAATGTGGGCGTGAGGTGTGTTCATACATGAGTCCTCCTTTTTGGCCCGGACTGTTCGGTGAGACTGAATCATAGGGCGCTCAGATTTCGATATGGCTACACGAACGGAACCACATCATTTCCGGATGGATATCGAGGGACTGCGTGCCCTTGCCGTTTCGGGAGTGATCGCCTTTCACTTTGGCGTAGCTGGTCTGCCCGGCGGCTTTGTCGGTGTTGATATCTTTTTCGTTATATCGGGATATCTGGTCACCAGGCAGATCCAGCTCGAAATTGACGAGACCGGCTCGCTCGACCTTCTGCGCTTCTACGCGCGGCGAGCTCGCCGGCTTCTTCCCGCGTCGTGTGTCGCCATCCTTGCGACGCTATTCTTCGGCTACTTCGTTCTTTCTCCACCCGAGCAGCAGTTCTATTCTGAGGAGTCGTTTTACGCGTCCGCCTACATAATCAACCTGTGGCTTATCAGCTCGGCCGTTGATTATTTCGCCTCGGATGCAGCCAACAACCCGTTCATCCATTTCTGGTCGCTCTCGATTGAGGAGCAATTCTATCTCATTTGGCCGGCTCTGCTGCTGCTTTTCGCGCGGCTCCGTGCGGGTGCATACGGGCTTTTCCTCCCGATGACGCTGGTGGGTGTCGTCTCCTTCGCGTTCTGTTTGCATTTTACTGCCGTATCGGAGCCGTGGGCGTTTTACTTTTCACCGTTCCGTGCCTGGGAGTTCGCTTGTGGAGGTCTCGCCTCAATGGTCTCCGAAGAGGCGGCCAAGCGGTTTCGGCTCATATCGGTCTTCGGCTGGATCGGAATAGGTCTGATCATGACGTCCTACCTCGGCATGCCAGTGGATGTGCCCTTTCCAGGGTTGATTGCCCTTGTTCCAGTCGTCGGCACGGTGATCGTGCTTCTCAGCGGCACACGTCCGGGGCACGCGGGACCGCAATTGCTTCTTTCGCTGGCGCCGCTGCAACGGATCGGACGGGTATCGTATTCACTCTACCTATGGCATTGGCCCGTAATCGTCTTTGCGGGCATCTTGAAACCCGAGCTCACTATCCTCGAACGGGCTCTGTGCTTCGCGCTTACCTTGGGGCTCTCTGTCCTGAGCTACCGCTTCGTCGAAAACCCGCTGCGGCGGAACTCGTGGTTGATGGCAAAAACCAGCCGCTCCCTCGGTTTTGCTGCGCTTGTGACCGCGTGTGGTACAATAGTCGCCTTTGGCGGCGCGCGACTGGCCAATCAAAAGATCGATCCCCAGCAGAATCTTGTCCGCCTAAGCGCTGAGCGCGATTCACTGGCCCGGCAGTTGGACGCGGGCTGTCTTCTCGACGCCTACCAAGTGCAGCCTAAGCCCTGCGAATTCGGTGCTGAAAACCCCGGTAAGACCATCGTTCTCATAGGGGATTCGCATGCTGATCACTGGTCGACGCCGCTGATCAGCATGGTGAACAGTAACCGGTGGCGGCTTGTCACTTATCTTAAATCATCCTGCCCTGCGGCAGACGTCACAATTTGGAATTCTATGCTCGTGCGGGATTACGAGGAATGCGATCGGTGGCGGGAGTTCGCGATGCGCGAGATTGCCACACGAAAGGCGGACATGGTGATCATTTCGGAGTATTCCTCGGCTTACGTCAAAAATGACATCAACGTCACATCTGCTCACCAGATCGACGCAGCCACATGGGCTCAGGGGCTCCGTAAGACCGTGTCCGCCTTGGAAAGCGCTACCCCAAAGATCGCGGTGATTCGGGATGGGCCGGTGCACAGGACCTATCCCGACAAATGCGTCGCGCGCGCACTCTGGCAAAACAGGAGTCCCGAAATCTGTGACACACCGCGTAGCGAGGCTATGGAAGAGACGATTCCGGACAGCGAACGGAAGGCCATTGCGCATATCGGAAATGCCTCTTATGTCGACCTGACCGACCTGTTCTGCAACGAAACAAGGTGCCCCGCCATGATTGGCGGCATGCTGACCTTCCGCGACCGGCACCACATCGCGACTCCGTTTGCGGAGACGCTTGTCGCGCCGCTCCAGCGGGAACTCTTTGGGACCATGAATGCCAGGGCCCCAACAGACTGATGCAGAGAACCCGTAGCATGGGGCCAATAATAGCTGCCGTGGGCGCGAGCTGCCTTATTTGGGCTCATCCTCCAGCGCAAATAAGACCGTCGTCAATCACCGCAACATGGGCTTTGGCTCGACGGCCAGCATGTGAGGGCAGGGACTCCCCTGCATCATTCGGAAACGCCATGTTGGACGCCTCCTCGATCAATATCTGCCGCATCCAGATACTGGCCGGGTCGCCGTTATGAAGTGCGGGCCACTGAACAGCTTCCGTGAAGGCAGGAAGCGGCAACGGAAGATTGATGATCCGTAAGGGAATGGTTTTCTCGAAATACTTGACCAATCGTAAGGGCATAGTGGCAAGGCGGTTTGTGCCGCGCAGCACCTGCGGGATCAGGTTAAATCCCTGCACTACGACTTCGATGCGTCTTTTAATCCCATGTTCGAGCAAGTACCATTCTTCAACCGAAGGCCTCAACGAGCGTCCGAACCGAACTGCGACGTGTCCCATCGACATGTATTGCTCGAATGTAAGGTCCTGCGGTACCGATGTGTTGGTAGGACAACTGACGCAGACAAGCTCCTCATCGAACAGCTTCGCGCTCGGATGCGTGTTCTCCATGAACAGATCCGGGAGCAAGAGAAAATCAACCTCACCCCGCCGGAGAAGCTCGCTTGGGTCGCTGTCGAGTGGCAGAAGTTCGAAACTGACGGTGGGTGCTTCCTGCGCAAGACGCTCGACGACCCTATCAAGGAAGACAAGCGTCATGAAATCCGAAAGAAGGATCCTGAAACGACGGTTGGATTGACCTGGATTGAATGGCTCCCAAGAAATGATTGAGCTCCGAATTTGCAGGAGAACGTCTCGGACCGCTGGCGCGAGTCCCTCAGCCCGCGGTGTGGGGCGAAGCTCGCGACCGTTCATCGTGAATAGATCATCGCGAAAGTAGTCTCTTAGCCGGTTGACGGCTGCGCTCATGGCAGGCTGGCTCAGATTGATGCTTCGTGCCGCCACTGTGAGATTCCGTTCCGTCATTAGGGCGTCGAGCGCAACAAGAAGATTTAGATCAAGACCTTTGAATCGCATGGCTGAAACCATCCATATTGTGGATCTCCTCCAGTTAGTAATTTTCAAGAGCGACTTCGGCGCTCATGAAGAGGGCGTCCGCAGCATTCCGCTGGTGACCAGTGCTCCGAGCACGGCCGAAAGTAGTGACTTACCGACCACGGCTCACGTTCCAAAGGCATGGTGGATGCCCGCCCTAGCGCCGCCGGAATGCTCGCCTCCGACAGCGGTTCTGCGATCGTCGAGAAGATCATCACAGCGAGAACTGCAAGACGGCCGGACTCCCACGCGGCCACAGCCTCCTCCTTGAGACCGCACATAGCCGCAATTGCCACCAGCAATCTGTTGATCCCCGCAGTGACCGTGGTGGTGCGAGCACGTGCAGGGAGACCGATGACGATGTGCACGGGCAATACCCGGTCGACATAAAGCCATGCCGTCATGGTTCTCCGGCGGCGCCAGACCTTGCTCGCTTCAAGCGAGTTCCTGCTCGAGCACAGCAAGGCAGCGAGCTATCTTCTCCTTTGTGGATGGCGGCAAAGGGAGAATGGGACGTGGCGGCTCCGCCTGGCAGACGCCGAGCAGATCGGCCATCGTATAGACGGTCCGAAGACTGGAGAACTGCTTGAACAGATCCCAGACCGGGCCAAGTGTGGCATCCAGACGGCGTGCCTCTTCGACATCGCCGTTCTGAGTTGCCCTCACGATGCGCAGGCAGACGTCGGGAAGGATGCCAGCGAGAACGCTGTACCAAGTATCAGCTCCGCGGATCATTGCTTCGGCAGCATTCCAGTCGCCGCTATAGCCGATTGAGAACCCCCTGGGCGTCAAGGATCTCAGTTGTGCCAAGTGACTCGCGATCTTCTCAGGTTCTCCTGTCGGGTTCTTGATCGCCACGATGCCGTTCACGTGGGCCAGTCGCTCCACCAGAGCAGCGGTAAAACGGAAGTGGGTAGTCTCCGGGTTATCATAAACTACGATGGGAAGGCAGCTCTCGCGGGCCACGGTGGAGATATGCTCGAAGACTTCGTCCTCCGTGAGTGGCGCATACGAGACGGCGGCAAGGAGACCTGCGGTGGCGCCAGAGGCTTTCGCGTCCTGCGCCAGTCCGACCGCCTCGTCGGTCCGCAAGGCACCGACGCCTACCAGTACTGGTATGCTCCCGGCGGTTGCCTCAATGGTCGCGCTTAGAGCGCGCCGCCGCTCCTCACGGGATAGATACATGTAAGTTCCGGTGCTGCCGAGAAGGCCGATAGAGTCGACGCCTGCGGTGCAAAGCCGAACCACGAGCCTTTTGAGCGCCGCAGTGTCAACGTGGCCGGCACGGTCACTCGGCGTGATGGGAAATGCGGAAAGCCCGCTCAGGACTGTCACTCGATGCTCCATGTCCGGTTCCGAGTTTATGTAATCGCGATCGTCGGTGGCTATGTCACAAGGCTAGGAGGGCGTGGCGAAGGTCCCCGATCAGGTCATTCACGTCTTCAAGGCCGACCGAAAGTCGGATAAGTTCGTCTCCAACACCCGAGACCATGTGTGCGTCTTGCCGGATCCTTTGCCGCGCCCGTGTGATGCTCGCTGGATGATAGATAAGGCTGTCCGTGTCGCCGAGGCTCACGGCGCGCGTTATCAGTTTCAAGCGGTCCAGCATTGTTCTTGCGCCGTCAAAACCGGCATGAAGTCCAAAGGCCATCATGCCGGATCCTTGCGCCATTTGCCTGCGCGCAATGGCGTGATCGGGATGTGAATCAAGGAAGGGATAGCTCACCCAGGACACGGCGGGATGCGCTTCGAGCATTCCAGCGATTGCCAGAGCCGAGGCACTGTGCCGATCCATTCGAAGCGTGAGCGTTTTCAGTCCCCGCATGATCAGGAAAGCCGAATGCGGCGACAATGTCGCGCCGGTGATGTAGCGCAGGCCAGTCTCATGCAAGAGGTGGAGTGTTTCGGCATCACCAAGCAATGCGCCACCCAACGTATCGCCATGCCCATTGATATACTTTGTCAGGGAGTGTAGGACGATATCAGCACCATGCTTGATCGGCCGCTGGAGTGCGGGAGAAGCAAAGGTACTGTCCACCGCGACTTTCACTCCATGGGCGTGAGCGCATTCTGTGATCGCCGTGATGTCTAGAATGGCACTCACGGGGTTGACGGGTGTCTCGAAATAAACGAGCTTCGTCTTTGCTGTGATCGCCGCTTCGAGGTTCAACGGATTCGACAAATCGACTGGAACCACCTTGATTCCGAAGCGAGGCAAACCCTGCTCCACCATCGCAACAGTATTCGAGTAGAGGGTGTTGTGAACGACGAGCTCGTCGCCCTGCGACAGCAATGAGAGGATCAGAGTGCCGAAGGCAGCCATCCCTGTCGATACTACGAGGCCTGCTTCAGCCCCTTCCAGGTTTGCAAGCCTTTGCTCGAGGATCTCCGTGGTCGGATTATATTCACGAGCATACAGCCTGCCCCCGAGCGCTGCGGCAGCATCATTTGCCCCGACGCTCTCAAAGGCGTAGGTCGACGTCAGAAACACCGGCGGCTGGGCCGCTCTCTTAAAAGCCACTGGGTCGAACGCGTGGTGAATGGCGCGCGTGTCGAATCCGAGGTTTGCCGTGTGAGAGTGGTCAGAGTGTTCCTGACGCTTGTCGTGTTCGCTGCCGATCATCATAGCCTGATCGTATCCTCTTTGCTTTGACCCACATTGGCATCATACTGGCCGGCAAGACATATCCAGTTTGACTGAAAAAAAATGGTCCAGTCGGAAAAACAAGTGGCGACCGACCGGGCGCCTAAAATGGGTGCGCGCAGGATTTACGAGGCGCTCAAGGATCAGATCCTCAGTCGCGTCTACGAGGCGGGAAGCCAGCTTCCATCCTCGCGTAGCTTGGCAAACGAACTGCATGTTTCCCGAACCACGGTCACGGTTGCCTATGAACAACTTGCCGCGGAGGGGTTCGTGGAACTACGCCAAGGCGCACGCCCTAGAGTTATAACATTGCACATGGGACCGCACCTGCGAGACATCAAGGCTCCGCGGGAGACACGTGGGCCGCTTTCGGCTTACGGCGAGAGACTTCGCGCACTTTCACCATGGCTCGATTACCTGACTAATACCTTGACCGTCGATTTTCGGTACGGCGATCTTGCTCCGTCTGATTTTCCGGCGCTGGCGTGGAAGCGGGCTATCAATTCCGTGATTACTCGAAGACCGGTACGGCTTGCCTATGAGGATCCGCGGGGATCCCGGCGCCTGCGGCAAGCACTTCAGGGATATCTTTGGCGAGCAAGGACGTTGCAATGCAATCTGGAGCAAATCATCGTCGTCACTGGCTCCCAGCAGGGATTAGATCTCTGCGCTCGGATCGTTCTCGACGCGGGCCGCGCGTTCGTGATGGAGAACCCCGGCTACCGGATGGCCCGCCAGATCTTCTCTAGCACGGGGGCCACGGCAGTGGCGGTGGCCGTGGACGCGGACGGCTTGAAGACCGAGGATTTGGCACAAATTGACGCCCGGATGGCTTATGTAACACCATCTCATCAGTTTCCGTTGGGCGGTGTCATGCCGATTAGCCGCCGCCAGCAGCTTCTCGATTGGGCCCGGGATCATGACGCCTACGTGGTCGAGGACGACTACGACAGCGAATACCGGTATGATATCAGCCCGGTTCCTCCGCTCCAGAGCTTGGAGGACGGCCGCAACGTCATCTACCTTGGCACTGTTTCGAAGACACTGTCGCCGATGCTACGCATCGGCTACCTCGTGGTGCCACAGCAATTGCAGGAGGTGTTCGCAACCGCAAAGCAACTGGTCGACCGGCATACACCCATGACCGAGCAGGAAGCGCTGGCCTCCCTTATCGAAAGCGGCGCCTATGAGAGCCATGTTCGTCGCGTAAGAAGGCTTCACCGAGAGCGCCGCGAGACGTTATTGAGCGCCCTCGAGTATGCACTCGGCGAACGGATCACCATTGAGGGTGCCGATGCCGGCTTGCATGTCGTCGTCTGGTTAAATGAGCTGCCAGGATCACTCGAAACCGCCTTGATAGAGGCCGCGCGCCAGCACGGTGTCGGGCTCTACGGTATTTCACCGCTCTACGACTCGGCAACGGGGCCTACCGGGGCGCCACGGGAGCGGCTTGGACTGGTAATGGGCTACTCGGCCTTGACACCGAGGCAGATCGAGAGAGGTGTTCAACTTCTCGCCGCAGCTATCGACACTGTGAAGGGTACGCGTTGACACGCAACCTTCAGCCCGCCGAGTATCTCACTGGCTCGTCCTGTCGCACAGCCTCAAATGTTTCATTCAACTGGACTAAGAAGATGCCGGCAAACTGGCGCTTTTGACAAGGCCAATCTCATGGCAGATTTACCGCTGACTGGGGAGTGGTGACGACTGGGGGGTAGGACGTAGGATAGTCCAATGATAAGGGCAGCAGGTCGCCTGCGTAGAGGCTCACGTCGAAGGCAAGAGACACGGCGGGGGCCGATACATGACTTGGCAGGGCACTCTGCTCCACATTCATATAGCGTCGGCCGCTTCCTACGAAATGGAGGAACTAGCTGAGGCACAGCTCGTTGCCGGACGCGGCATCGTCAGGGACCGGTATTATCTTGGCACCGGGACCTATTCGCTCAAGCCCGACATTCGTGAGATCACGCTGATCGAGGCCGAGGTACTTGAGGCAATTGCCAAGGGAGAGCCAAAGATTCCCGGGTTTATAGGCGCGCTTGCGCCCGAAGATCACAGGCGCAATCTGCCGACCTGTCGGCGTTCCGCTCGGCCATTTGGCTGGCAAGCGCTTCCGGGGCGGGGAAACGGTTTCGCGGGCGGCACGGATGAATTTCCCGTGCAAGTACCTCGAGGAGCTTCTCAGCATGCCAGGCCTCTACGAGGGACTGCTAAACCGCTCCGGTGATCCGATTCTGCCAATGGATGAGTGAAGTGACATGGAATCTCCGCGCATCACAACGAAGCTGGTAGTCGCCGGAATCCATGAAGAACCTGGCGATGTCCGCGTGATCAAACTGAAGCATCCGCACAGGCCTTTTCTGCCGACCTTCGAACTGGGATCGCATGTCAATGTCCGTCATCCTACAGAAGGGTGCGTCAGTATTCGCTCTGCGGTGAGCTGGAGGATCTCAGCCGCTACAGGATAGCCGTAACGCTAGAAGCGCGCGGACGCGGCGGCTCGGCATGGATTCATGATTACGCGACCCCAGGCGACGAATTGCTCGTCCCCACCCCGCGCAATTATTTTCCGCTCAAGGACAGTGGGAGCCCGACCATATTGCTGGCGGCATCGGGATCACGCCGATCCTTGCAGTGGCCCGGCCCCTCTGCTGTCAGAGCAAGGCCGTTGAACTCGCTTATTTGCGCGGAGCCGAAGCCTTGCTCCACTACTGAAGACCTTAGAGGAGATCATCAGCCTCGGAAGTTTGAGACTCCACTTCGACGATCAAATCGAAACCCGACAAGACATCAAGGGCTAATTGTCAACAAGGCCCAGTGGGGAACATCTCTATTACTGCGGCCCCCCGGCTTTATGGCTGCAGTCGCACGAGCTTGGGAACACTGGCCGGATGGCTCGGTCCATTTCGAAGCCTTTCAACTGCCGGTCCGGGATGATACGCAATCTGAACCGTTCACGATGGTTCTTCGCAACGGGACAGCTGTCCCGGTCCCCGCGGATAAATCCGCGCTAGTGGCCTTCCGGGCCACCGGCGTTCTGTTGATGGCATCCTGTGAGAACGGCGTTTGTGGGACCTGCGAGTGCAGATATCTGGAAGGTGTGTCGATCCATCTCGATGCGGTACTTTTAAACGACGCCCGCAGTAATCGATTTATCCCATGCGTGTCGCGTGCGACGGGCGTTCTGAAACTTGACCTATAAAGGTGGGGAGAGATGGACTCCAAGATCAGCTGTTTGAAAGAAGCAGAACGCTGCGGTTCATGGTTTGCCACTGACGTGAGCCCTGAGTTTCCTCCGCTCAGAGCTGGGTCCGCTGGTTGATTGATGCCCGTTGTTGGCGGTCATAGCAACTGGAAGGGTCGCTCCTTCCGATTGCAGTCCTCTGGTCGTGTGCTTGGCAAAGTCAGTCGGGGTCATTCCTTTCAAGGCTGAATGAGGGCGGATGGTGTTGTAATCCCTTCGCCACGCGTCAAGGACCTGCCGGGCGTGCCGCAATGAGGTGAACAGGGTCTCGTTGAGGCATTCATCGCGCAGGCGGCCATTGAAGCTCTCAACAAAGGCGTTCTGCTGTGGCTTGCCTGGCGCGAAATACTGCCATTCCACGCTCGTGGTCTGACACCACCGCAGCACTGCGGACGAGGTCAGTTCGGTGGCGTTGTCCGAAACACAGCTTATCGGCCGGCCACGGCAGGCAATGATGGCATCCAGCTCTCGCGTGACCCGCAGGCCTGAGAGCGAGGTATCGGCCACGAGCCCGAGGCACTCCCGGGTAAAGTCATCAACCACCGCCAGAACTCGAAAGCGGCGCCCGTCGGCAAAAGGCATCGCTGAGGAAGTCCAGGCTCCAGCGCTGGTTGGGCCCGCCCGGCAGCAGGATGGGAGCGCGCGTCCCCAGGGCCCGCTTGCGGCCGCCCCGGCGTTTGACCTGCAGTCTCTCCTCGCGATAGAGGCGCCGGAACTTCTTGTGGTTCATGACCAATCCCTCTCGTGCCAGCATGATCTGCAGGCGTCGATAGCCGAAGCGCCGGCGCACCGCCGCCACAGCTCGCATGCGTTCGCGCGCCGCGGCGTCGTCAGGTCGGGTGGAGCGATAGCGGACCGACGAGCGGTCGATCGTCAGAATGGAGCATGCCCGCCGCTCGCTCACGCCATGGGCTTGCATGGCATGAGCCACGGCCCGGCGCCTGGCAGCGGGCGTTACCATTTTTTTAGGACGGCAAACCTGACTGTCTGATAGAGTGTGGTGGTGGGGGTCTTCTGTACCTGATGGGAGGTGCGGGATGACCAGACTCTCAGGGCGCCCGCGGCCGGAGCGCGAGCGCGTGCTGCGGCCCGCCTGTCGGCTGTGCCCGGCCTGCAAAGCCCCGATGCGCATCCGCTACGAGAACCACCGCACCCTTGTGACGCTGACCGGATCGATCCGCTTGCGGCTCAAGATCCGCTGGTGCGAGACCATCGGCTGCGACCGCTTCCACAAGCCCTATCGGCCCGAGAGCGAGGGCGCCTTGGCCTTGCCCCAGCATGAGTTCGGGCTGGACGTCATCGCCCTCGTCGGGGCCTTGCGTCACCGCGAGCATCGCAGCGTGCCCGAGATCCACGAGG
>NZ_JAMXFI010000008.1:0-130259 GCF_025460875.1 Microvirga yunnanensis | reverse complement strand
GGGCCGCGTCAGCGACCCGAAGGGCCACGCCAGTGAAAAGTGGATCCGGTTTTCGCTGGCGCGGCCCGCTGGGTCCGTTCTGACCGATGCTCTCATTCAAGAAGAAAGCATCGGATGGATCCCAAAAGTGCAAGTCCACTTTTCACGTCCGATGCTTTAGAGCATCTTTCGGCGAAGTGGATCCGGTTCGCCGTCAAACATGCGGCAAGCCAAAGAAGAGAGGTGATTCCACGCCAGTGGAAACAGCTCTAAGGCGCCCTGCGACAGACATCGACGGCCCATAAGGGCGCGCTGGATAACCAACAGCGCGCCCTTGTTCGTTCGGGATCGATGGCGGGGCGGGACGCCTCAGGCATCGACATGAAAGAAGGCGCCCCCCGGGGAAGCGCCTTCTCTGGTCGTTCTTCCGGTGGTCAGCTCTTTGCGACCCCGATCGTGTCGGCCATCCGTGCGCCACGAACGCCCATGGGCTGGTCGGTGCCTTCGGTTGTATCCTTCGCCGTCTGGTGCTCCATCTCCGAGTTGATCTCGGCACCCAGCAAGACGACGATTGTCGACAGCCAGATCCAGGTCATGAAGCCGATGACGGCGCCAAGCGAGCCATAGGTCTCGTTGTAGCTTCCGAAATTCGCGACATACCAAGAGAACAGCATGGAGACGGCAAGCCACAGGACCGCAGCGATGATCCCGCCGGGCGTGACCCACCGCCACTCTGCCTTGTCACGGCTCGGCCCGAACCGGTAGATCAGCGATAGGCCCAGCACGACTCCAATCAGCAGAATCGGCCAGCGCGCAAGGGATACCAGCCATTCGGCTCCTGAGCCCAGGCCGATGAAGTTGAGCACGATCGGCAGAACGATGATTCCGGTGAGGGCGACAAGAATGAAGACGATCGCTCCCAAGGTGAAGGACAGGGACATCAGGTTCAGTTTGATGAAGCTTCTCTTCTCCTCCTCGCCATAGACGATGTTGAGGGCGTCGAAGATGGCCTTCATGCCGGCATTGGCGCTCCACAGGGACAATCCAAGACCGAAGATGAAGCCGAACCCGAGAGCACCGCCTCCCTTGGACGCGATACGGGTGACCTGTTCGCGGATAATGTCGAGCGCACCCGCGGGCAACACGCCCGACAGGGTATTGAGATGATCCTGGATCGTGGCCGGATCGGCGAAGAGGCCGTAGATGGAGACAAGGGCTGCGATCGCCGGAAAGAGCGCCAGCAGGGCGTAGTAGGTGACGCCGGCCGCAACCGACATGATGCGGTCTTTGCTGAACTCTTCATAGGTGCGCCACAGGATGTCTTTCCATCCTTGGGCCGGGATCTCCGTTGGCGTGTCGGCGCTCCGCCCGCGCCCCTTCTCGGCAGCTGCCTGCGGCGGGGCATGCTGCTTCTCGCCCAAGTCTGAATCGCTCCGTCGGTCCTGACGGCGGGTCGATGCCGGTTGCGACGACGATCTTCCAGTTTGGACGGGATCCGCGCGATCCCCTCCGACAACGAGCCGAAGGAGGGCCCATCCGAGCACCACGGCCCACATGGTCGTGACAGTCGAGGTTGAGGAGGATTGCCTCCCTCCAGGTTGCTGAATTGCCGGATTATTCGCCATGATCGACACTGCCTCGGTTGTCGGGTGCAGGCCGAACGGCCTGGTTCAACCGTAAACCTTCCGAATTACTCAGTGGTTCCACGCACTTATTGAGTGGAGACGGTCCTGAACTACTCACCATAAGGTTTGGTCTTGATCTGCATTGCAGAGGCGGAGAGCCGGTTCGTCGGTTTTGCACGACCGCTTTTGATCGGACGCTTTAACCCGGATGCAAGACTCTCTGGACCAGTGTCTCCCTCGATCCACGAGGAGGGTCTGAGATGGACGAGTGGTCAGGACGCAAGTGGGAGCCAGTCACGGAGGAGCGTCTGCTTCGGGCGATCGATGTGCTGGTCGATATCGCGAAGGAGCACGGGCCGGCTTTCAATCCGGTCCTTGAAACGGTCCGCCAGGAGCTGCACGAATTCCGCTCCCGGACGAAGCCCATGGCCGAGCAGGCAGAGCAAGCCCCTGTCCGCAAGGCAGGCTGAGCCCGCCGCTGCCACGGAACCTGTGAGGGGGGCACCGCCATTTGTCCCGCTGTCGGGCGGTGCTTCCCTCAGGAGGGTTCGTCAGGCGGGCTGAAGCTGCTCCTCACGCACGAGGCGCTCCGGGCCTTGCTGGTTGCCTTTGATGTGGTACTGAAAGCCGCTGCTGTCGGCAGGGAGAAGTCGGATCACCTCCCAGGTGTCTTGAGGCTGGACGACGTCGATGGTCGCAACCATGTTCAGGAAGGCCTCGACGGTGTTGGTGCTGGCAAGCTTGACCATTCGCACCTGATCTCCGACCTTGTACTTGTGCGATGCCATGTCTCTGGATTCCCGCTCAAAAACCTACCTGAGCTGTAGGAACTAACATAAGTTAGTTTCGTTCCATGGCTCATGATGAACAAATATTCAGAGGACACTCCGGTTGTTCTGCTCGTCGAGGATGAACTCCTCGTGCGGATGGCGGCGGCCGGCGATTTGGAAGATGCCGGCTTTCATGTGCTGGAAGCGGCCAATGCCGATGTAGCCCTTGCGGTTCTGGAAACCTGCTCCGACGACGTCCAGGTGCTTTTTACCGACATCGACATGCCGGGATCCATGAATGGACTTGATCTGGCTGAAAATGTCCAGCAACGGTGGCCGCACATCTCGCTCCTGATCTCGTCTGCCTATCACAAGCCCACCCCCGGGCAGATCCCCGATGACGGCCGTTTCGTCCCGAAGCCGTATTCCAGCGAAGACGTGGTTCAGCACATCCGTGAACTCGTGACGAGCCAATAGGCCGGGCGGGCATCGGAGTGGCCAACGCGGAGCTTGAAGGTCCCCGGCGACACGATCAGACTTCCCCCTGACGGATCGTGATCTTCATGACGAAGTCACGCGCTCCGCCGGGCTGAATGAGAACAATGCCTGGCTTAGTGGACAATTCACCATCGAAGCCTTCCGGATCCGCATGACCCTGCCAAGGTTCGATGCAGATGAAGCCGGCGCCAGGCTTGGTCCAGATGCCCAGATGCGGCATCCCTGAGAAGTCGACACGGATCGATCCGCCCTGTGGCGCTCCATAGACGACCGATCGGCTTTCGAGGCGGTCGAAGACAAGAGCATCCGCCTCAAACAGCGCGTCGTCCAGTAAGAGCGTTCCATCGCGAACGGGGCTCGTCTCGGCTTTGCTGCTGATCAGACCGTCGACCGGCCGGCGAATTGGAGCGGGCTCCTCGCGCTCGAAACGAATTGCATGTGCCTCCCGCGGCGACCCAAACGGCAGCGGCCATCGAAAGGCCGGGTGAAATCCGAATGAGACCGGCATGGCGGCCGAGCCGGAATTGGTGACTGAAGCTGCGATCGTCAGCGTCGTTCCGTCGATCGTGTAGGAAACGTCGAGTTGGAAGGGAAACGGATACTGCCGAAGCGTGGCCTCGTCGGAATGCAGGCGGAACAGGCACCGGGACGGCTCGACCTCTTTGATCTCGAATCGGGATCCCCGTGCAAAACCATGCTTTGGCAGCTCATATTCGGAGCCATCGACTTGGATCCGATCATTCCTCACACGCCCGACGACGGGAAAGAGAAGTGGGGAGCGCCCAGTCCAGAAGGCAGGATCGCCGTCCCACAGAAGGTCCCGGCCCCGCTCGTCCTGAAGCCGAACGAGCTCTGCGCCTTTATCGGACACCTGAGCCCGGAGTTGGGGGCTCGCAATCGTAACGCTCATCGGAACAAGTCCTCGCTTGGCCGACCACCTTAGCACGAAGCGGGGCGTGGAGCCGATCTCGGCGTGAGGGTATCGACAGATTTGATGAATAGCCCTTGGAGCGGCCTTCACCAAGCCTGAGCATCAGCGTGCAACCCTGACGAGTGGGGGTAGAACTTGCGCCAAGTCATTCGGGTTGAAGGGCTTTTCCCAGCACGGGACTGAAGAGTAAGCCTGCGGAACGGAGGCCGGTGCATAACCCGTCGCAAACACGAACGGAATGCCTTGCTCGATCAGGGCGTCGGCGACAGGAAAGACGGCCGCGCCACGCAGGTTGATGTCGAGCACGGCCGCATCGACCTGCTCCGAAGACGAGAGCAGGGCCAGAGCTTTCTCCCGGTCAGAAGCAGGTCCGATGACCGTGGCGCCTAGTCTTTCCAAAGCCAGAGCCATGTCCTCGGCAATGAAATACTCGTCCTCGACCACGAGGATTCGACAATCCTGCAATGCCTGCGTGCTTCCAGAGACCGCCATGCGCCTGCTCCTCTGCCAAACAACCTCGCGATGGGGCAGTCTTCTTGATAGGCTGGCTTGAGCATAAAAAGGAATAACATAAGTAAGCCCAGGAGGTTCCTCCCGGACCAGAAATGCTCGGGGAAGCTCAAACTCCTAAGGACGGTGATGGGCTTCGCCCGGCTGCCAGTACGGCCGGTTGTGCTGCGTTGCCGCCCGGCGTGCCATATCCCTCCGCCCTCTGCCCCTAGCGCATCGTGCGGAAAAGTGGACTCGGTTTTCCGCCCCGAACGATGCGCCGCTTAAGGAAGAGAGCATCGGATCCGATCCCAAAAGTGGGTCCACTTTTGGGTCCGATGCTCTAGCGGCTCAAGAGTTCCATGTTTCTCTCAGATCGGGGCTTTATGAGCATTCTGTCCCACTGCATCAAGAGATCCGGGACATGGGACGCCGCCATGGGCTTTGCATAGAGGTAGCCCTGCGCATGATCACATCCCAGATCACGCAGGCGCCGGGCTTGACCATGCGTCTCCACGCCCTCCGCCGTCACCTGCAATTGCAGGCTTCTGCCAAGACCGATGACGGCCGCCGTGATCGCCTCGTCGCCGGAATCATGCTCGAGATCACGGATGAAGCTTCTATCGATCTTGATATGGTCGACGGGAAACTGCTTCAGGTGTGTCAACGAGGCATAGCCGGTTCCAAAATCGTCGAGCGCAATGTGAATGCCGTGTTCCCGAAACTGTGCGAGAGCCGAGGCGACGTTGCTGGAGTTCCTTCCCAGGAGCACGGTCTCCGTGACCTCGACCTCGAAGACCCTGGGCGGAATTTTTAGCCAGTCGAACGTTCTCAACATGCCGTCGACCAGCCCCGACTGGCCGAACTCAGCCGGCGACAGGTTAAGCGCGATGCGGCCGAATGGGAGGTCCTGATCAAGCCACTGACGCACATCCGCTGCGATCTTCGAGATCAGAGCCTTCCCGATTGATATTGCTGTTTCATGGTCATCGAAGACGGCCCCGAAGGTGTCGGGAGTCAGAACGCCTTTCGTTGGATGCTGCCAGCGCGCCAGGGCTTCAAGGCCGACGATTTCGCCTGTCGAGAGATTAACTTTCGGCTGGTAGAACGGGATGATCTGATCGCTTTCGACCGCCTCTCGCATCCCTCGTCCCAAAGAGACGCGCTGTTCGAGAACTCTCCGCATTTCCGGCGAGTACGTGACGACTCTGTTGCGCCCCTGAGATTTTGCCTGGTACATGGCAATATCCGCATCTTTGACCAGTTCCGTCGGCGTCCCATCGTGATCTGGGAACGCCGCGACGCCGATGCTTACGCGACTGATGAGGGTTCGCTTCCGGTATGTGAAAGGCTGGCGCAGCATATCTGAAATCAATGTGCCCAAACGCGCGGCGTTCTCGAGCTTGAGGGGATCGACAACCAGCACCGCGAACTCATCTCCACCGATCCGAGCCACGGTATCACAAGCGCGAACCATGGCCGAGAGACGACGGGCCGTCTCCCGCAGCAGCGCGTCACCCGCATCATGACCAAGCGTGTCGTTGATGTCCTTGAAATCATCCAGGTCGATCAGCAGGAGGCTGACGCTCGTGCCGCCCTTCTGGGCGGAAGCGAGGGCGGCCTCAAGCCGACGTTGGAAGAGATTGCGGTTGGGAAGACCCGTAAGCGCGTCGTGATTGGCCGAGCGCCAGATTTCCTCCTCGGCTTCCTTTTGCTCGCTGATATCGAACGTGACACCTACGATCCGATCGGTCCCAGCTCTCTCGGCCCGCGCTCGGAGCCATCGAATCTCACCGTTCGGTAGTACGTAACGGCACTCCACGGCGTCGGAGCCGCGGATCTGGATCCGTTGAAGGAACTCTTCGACCCTCTGATGGTCGTCCGGATGGACTCCCGTCATGAAGGTCCTATCAGTGCCAGGCGTGACGCCCAGGAGTGCAAGCGCATTCTCAGACCGCGTGGTGGCACCTGTCTGCGGATTGAACTCCCATGCCATCATATGCGCGGCTTTCAAGGCGAGCCGCAAACGTTCTTCACTTTCCCTCAGAGCCTGCTCTGACTGCTTGCGCTCGTGAATATCCATGGCAATGCCGAACCATTGCTCAACCTTGCCGTGCTCATTCTTGAGCGGTTGCCCTCGGATGATGAACCAACGATGCATCCCATCCGACGCACGTCGCAGCGGCATCTCAAGTTCGAACGATTGACCGCTGCGAAGAGCGCCGTCCCACATCTCGGAAGCCCGCTCGCGATGGAGCGGGTGGATCACCGTGAACCAGCCTTTTGGCGTCGAGGCGGGACCGGGCCCTGCATATTCATGCCAAACATCGTTGCAGTATGTGAGTTCCCCGTCCGGATCGCTGAACCAGACCACCTGCGGAGACGTAAAGGAGAGGGGCATGACGTCCATGAGCGTGCGAAGGCGCTTCTCGCTCTTTCGGAGGCTCTGCTCTGCTCGGCGGAGCTCCGTCACGTCGCGGGAGATACACAGATACGCTTGTGGATTCCCATCGCGCCCCATGATGGGCGTGACCACCACGTCCCACCATCTCTGCCCCCCTGCCGTTGTCGCACAAGGGCCCTGAAAACGTCCAATCCCGCCCGATTTCGCTTTCTCGAGCGCTTCACACGCCTCTCTCTCGGCGACACCGCTCCAGAGATCAGCCCAGCTGCGACCTTCGATCGTACTGAAATCCGCCACATCCATCGCGCGCAAACCGCTTTGGCTCATGAAGCGAAGGCCACCTTCGAGGTCGAAGACTTTGATGCAGTCGTCGGAGCCGGCCAGCAGACGCCGCGTAAACTCCTCGCGGTCTGCGGCCGCCCTGTTGGCGAGCTTCAGCTCCAGTTGACACATCACGGCGCCCGCGAGGGCCGTCAAAGCGTGCTCCTGTTGCTCGCTCAAACCCTTCGGGCGTGCTTCGTGGCCGAGCACGCACAGCATCCCCAGCGGAAGGCCGTCCTTCGTTTTAAGAGGTGCTCCCGCGTAGAATGAAAACTTGGAACGTCCGTTGGCTAACGGATGATGCTGAAATCGAGGATCGGTTGCCAGGTCTGAAACAACAAACACTCCCGGATGCAGCATCGCATGGTTGCATATCGAGATCTCGCGAGGCGTCTCTGAGATCTCGAGGCCGATCCGCGCCTTGAACCACTGCCTGTGCTCATCCAGGAAGGAGATGAATGCCGTTTCCGTCTTGCAGATCTCTGCTGCAACTTTTGCGATGCTGTCGAATTCGAGCTCCGCTTCGGTATCAAGGATGTCGAATTGATGAAGGGCAGCAAGGCGGTCGACCTCGTTCCAACGAGGTGCATCGCAGTGGCCAGGACATTCTACCATTCTGAAATCGCCCACGCCGAAGCATACAAGTTGCTCAGGAGATGTCGGAGCCCAACGGACACAGCAGAATGGCGTCATGCCTCGAGGACATCTCGATCTGCCGCTGATGGAACATCCGGGCTCACAACCGGTAAAATGGCAAAGCGTCATGCTGGCCCGTCAACTAGGCCTGCCATAGTGCTGACGTTGGTTCTGTCTGCAATGAACTGAACTATATTCAACCCTGGGATAGCTGCCAGTTACGGTTGAGGTCAAGCAGCGGCGAAAGCTCCCTCGCCATTACGGTTAACAGGACCTACGCGGACCGGCGGACGTTCAACGGGCGTGCGGCCTTGCCCGACGGCCTCCGTCGGGCCGCAAGTCCAATAACGGGACGCGCGCGAGAGGAAGTCCGCTCCGCGCAATCTTCATCGGATACGAAGCGATGCGGGATTCGATCCTGGTGCGGGCTCCGGTTCAGGATTGCGATGAGCCGAGACCATTCGCGGCCGGGACCGATCGTCAGCGGATTCGCCTGGAACGGTCGGGCGCCACGGATCGAGCGGGACAGGCGGATACGTGGTTCCACGTAGAGAAAAACTGCGGACACTACGTAGATATTTCGTGTCATCGGCGGCCAGCCTGCGCCGGTGACTGCAATTCTGAAACATCGGAATGGTAAAAAGCACTGGATTGTCAGCCTGTTGCTCCTGCGATCCGGAGAGGCCGCCGCCCCTGACCCTCACCGAGAGGCCCCTTAAGAGCTGCTTAAGGTTTGTTAAACGGCATTAACCATAACCTCGGGGTCGCTCCCATTATTTACGTATTGTCCGTCATGGGAGCAAAATATACATTCTCCACATCGCCGAATGACGTGGATATCCGAAGTAAATATATCCCTGGCGAAAAGCAAAAATGTGAAGAACGCACTTAATTATTAAGGCGGGGCAGAATAAAATGTATATCGTCGTCGATGACCGGCAGATGGTTACGTCTGGATATGTTGCAAGCTTCAAGCGCGAAGGCATATCCTCCCTTGGCTTGTACGCTAACGAATTCACCGACTGGCTGGAATCGGCATCCGACGCCGATCTCGAAGCGGTTCAAGGCTTCGTCCTTGGGAGCTTCGAAGAGCGGGTCCATTCTGCCGAAAGCATCCGCCGCTATTCCAAAGCCCCTATTATCGCTTTGAGCGATGTTCGGTCCCTCGAGGAGACCCTGGAACTCTTCACGGCGAAATTTGACGACGTCGTCCGCAAACCCGTCCATGTTCGCGAGATCCTCGCCCGGTCGGAAGCCGTGTGGCGTCGGGTCAATGCGGGTGCCGGAAAGAAGATGCACAACGACGCCGACCGGTTGAAGGTCTTCTTCGATGGTCGCGATCCGGAGGTCGACGGGATGCCTTTGGCGCTTCCGCGCCGCGAGCGGCATATCCTCGAATACCTGGTCCGCAAGAGAGGACATCGTCTGACCAAGAAGCAGATCTTCGACGCGGTCTATGGGATCTACAGCGACGACGTCGAGGACAGCGTCGTGGAAGGGCACATCAGCAAATTGCGGAAGAAGCTTCGGCAACGTCTTGGTTATGACCCTATCGATGCCAAGCGGTATATCGGCTATTCCTACGTCGGGGCAGCTTCATAGGTCTGCCCGTCGGAGGCTCCGTTCAGCGATCCGCGGCCGATGACCACCGACCAGCGAAATCCCTGATATGTCGTGATTGCAGCAATCCCCCGCGGGCCCGAGCCCTCGCGGGGTTTTTTGTGTTGTCGCCATGATGCGGGGACGAGAGCCCGCCGCGGGAAATGCGCGGACCGTGGATCGCTGCTCGGCGGACGCAGCGCATGGACGGCATGGAACCTGGGCCGGCAAAGGGTCTTTCCATCGATCAGTGCGCTGCAGCTGCTGAACATCGCAATGCAGCGGATCCCGATGTTTGACGAAAGTTCCGAAATAAAATCGGTTTGTCTTCATGGCGTTAACTTTATTGCAGGGAACGAGGACTTATTCTTCCTCAGCGTCATGAGTGAAGCTGCAATGATATGGGAGCTTTTCTGGATCGTCGTTCTTGACCCTTGAGGTCGTCGGACCGCGCCAGACCTGCCCCGACAAGAACATCAGCAGACCTCTGACGGAGTGAACAGGGCTATCGGGGCAGGGTATGACGGCGCAAGTCTTGGCGACTCCCATCCAGGGACGTTCTCACACCGGCTGGGCATCTTCCAGTTCTTGAGCGAGGCTCAGGATGCCGCCCTTCGAACTCCAAGCATGGACATGAGGTTCAGCGCTTTGTTGCCGGCGTGAAGGCCGCAGGATTCATCCATCGTGAGGGGCTCGATGATTGTGCCCGTCAGTTCGCGTAACAAGAGTTGAGATACGGCAATGGACGACCTTCTTCTTGAATTTCTAACCGAGACCAACGAGCACCTCGAGACGGTCGACGTGGAGATGGTCCGATTCGAGCAAGACCCCAATAACGAGGCAATTCTCAGCAACATCTTCCGGCTGGTTCATACCATCAAGGGAACCTGCGGATTCCTCGGTTTGCCGCGCCTTGAAGCTCTTGCCCATGCGGCTGAGACCCTCATGGGAAAATTCCGGGACGGCATGCCGGTTACAACGCCTGCCGTCTCGCTCATCCTTGCGACCCTCGATCGGATCAAAGAGATCCTGGGCGAGCTCGAGCGGCAGGGCGCGGAGCCCGAAGGGTCCGACGGCGATCTGATCGAGATGCTCGACAAGATGGCATCACAGGAAGCGCCCGCTCCCGAACCCGTCGTTCCTGCGCCGTCGCCGCAATCCTCCGGCCAATTGGTCTATCAGGTCCTGGAGCGCGAGCTGAAGCCGGGAGAGGTCTCGCTGGACGAGCTCGAGCGGGCCTTCCAGGAGGCGCCAGGTCCAGAGAAGGCTTCGACCTCCGGCACGCTGACCTATCAGGTGCTGGAACGTCCGTTGAAGCCCGGCGAGGTGTCGCTCGACGAGCTCGAGCGAGCGTTCCGAGAAGCGCCCGGGCCGGCTCCCCTGGTCATTGACAAGCCCGCCGCCAGTGCCCCGAAAGCGGAGGCCGCAGCGCCTCAGCGTCCGGCCCAGGCGTCCAAGAAGAATTCGGACGCATCGGATGCCGGCGAAGGAGCTGAGGGCATCGCCGGGAAGGTCCAAACCATCCGCGTGAATGTGGACACGCTCGAGCATCTGATGACCATGGTCTCGGAGCTCGTTCTGACCCGGAACCAGCTGCTCGAGATCGCGAGGAGAAGCTCCGACGACCACGGATACAAGGTACCCTTGCAGCGGTTGTCCCAGGTGACGGCAGAGCTGCAGGACGGGGTCATGAAGACCCGCATGCAGCCAATCGGTAATGCGTGGCAGAAGCTTCCCCGCGTCGTCCGGGACCTCTCGAACGAACTTTCCAAGAAGATCGAGCTCGTGATGCAGGGTGCCGACACCGAGCTCGATCGGCAGGTGCTCGAAGTCATCAAAGATCCTCTCACGCACATGGTCCGCAATTCGGCCGACCACGGCATCGAGAGCCCGGCGGATCGAAAGGCTGCCGGAAAGCCCGAGAAAGGTACGATCCGCCTCAATGCCTATCACGAGGGCGGGTCGATCACGATCGAAATCTCCGATGACGGCAAGGGCCTGAACTTTGCCGCCATCCGGAAGAAGGCTGTCGAGAGAGGCATCGCGGGCGATTCCGAAGTGGAGCGCATGAGCGATGCGCAAGTGGCCAAGTTCATTTTCCATCCGGGCTTCTCGACAGCCGCGAAAGTCACATCCGTGTCGGGGCGCGGCGTCGGCATGGACGTCGTCAAGACCAATATCGAGCTGATCGGCGGCACCGTCGATATCCGTTCCGAGCAGGGACGCGGCACAACATTCACGATCAAGATCCCGCTGACCCTGGCGATCGTGGCCGCGCTCATCGTGGCTTCGAAGGATCAGCGCTTTGCGATACCCCAGGTCGCCGTCTCCGAACTCGTCAGAGTGTCGCCGTCGTCCGAGCATTCGATCGAACGGATCAACGGGACGCCCATCCTCCGCCTGCGGGACCGGCTGCTGCCGATCGTCCCGATCTCGAAGGTCATGGGCCTGTCCGGGAATGAGGACGTCAATAACGGCTTCGTCGTCGTGACACAGGTCGCCCACCAGCGCTTCGGCATCCTTGTCGACGGTGTCTTCCATACCGAAGAGATCGTCGTGAAGCCGATGTCGTCGAAGTTGCGACATATCCAGCTCTTCTCCGGCAATACAATTCTGGGCGATGGCGCCGTCGTGCTCATCATCGATCCCAACGGTCTCGCCCGGATGGTGGGCTCGGGCGCCGACAGCAACGAGTTCCAGAGCGATGCCGGCCTTGAGCAAACGATCGCGGCGGCGGATGAATTGACGAGCCTGCTTGTCTTCCGCGGCGGTGGGGAAAGTCTCAAGGCGGTTCCGCTCTCTCTCGTAACCCGTCTGGAAGAAATCGATGCCTCGACCATCGAGTGGTCCAGCGGCCGCCCGGTCGTCCAGTATCGCGGACGCTTGATGCCTCTCGTATCGTGCGACGATGAACTGGCCATCAAGCGGCAGGGGATGCAATCTCTGCTGGTGTTCTCCGATGGCGAAGTCTCCATGGGCCTGGCTGTCGCCGAGATCGTCGACATCGTTGAAGACAAACTCGACGTGGAGCTGCTTGCCGAGCGGTCTGACCTGGTTGGATCTGCCGTGGTCCGTGGCCGCACGACCGAGATCGTCAACATCGCACATTACCTTCCGATGGTTCTTGAAACCTGGGCCCGCAAGGACCGGCGCGGCGGACCCGACAAATCCATGCTCCTCGTCGACAGCTCGACGTTCTTCCGCGATATGCTTGTCCCCGTTCTCAAGGCGTCAGGATACAGGGTTCAAACCGCCGCGACGGCCCAGGAGGCAGTTCGCCTCCTGTCGAACGGGTTGCAGGTCGATGTGATCGTCACCGATCTGGAGCTCTCGGGACATTCCGGCTTTGCGTTGGTTGCTTCTCTGCGAGCCGATCCGCATCACAGTTCCACCCCTGTCATCGGAATGACCGTCAAACCTGACGCGCAGCAGATTGCCCTTGCGAGGAAACTGCGTATTTCGGAGATCGTTTCGAAAATCGACAGACGGGGGCTCCTCTCCGCCCTGGCAGAGCTGAACGCATCGCTTGAAGAGGCTGCATAAGAATGAAACAGATTGAACCGATTGCAACCGGTGCAACCAAGGTTACCTCCAAGCAGATGGAATTCGTGACGGTCACGGTCGCTGGGCAGCTCCTCGGCTTGCCGATAAGCCGTGTTCATGATGTTTTCGTCGTCAGTGAGATGACGACTGTCCCGCTGGCCCCCGGCGAAATTGCAGGTCTTCTGAACCTGCGTGGCCGGGTCGTGACTGCCGTCTCGCTCCGCCGACGCCTCGGCTTGGGAGACTCGACCAGCGTTGAACGACGCATGGCGGTCGGACTCGAAAACCATGGGGAGGCTTACGGCCTCCTCGTGGACGAGGTCGGCGAAGTCCTCAAGCTCGATCCAGACGAGATGCAGCCCAATCCGGTTCACATGGACCGAGGCTGGATTGGGCTATCGCAGGGAGTTCATCAGCTGCACGACAAGCTCCTGATTGTTCTGGATGTCGATGCCGTTCTGGCGTTCGAAACCGAACGGGAAGCTGCATAATCGGTTCCAGGAGCCTATCGGGCGTCCGCGCATTCTGAGGATTTGATACCGTGAGTCTCGACCTTTCTACTCCTGTCCTTGTCGTTGACGATTACCAGACAATGGTCAGGATTCTCCGGAACCTTCTCAAGCAGATCGGTTTCAACGATGTGGATGATGCCTCCGACGGGCAGGCTGCTCTCGAGAAGCTGAGGGCCAAGAAGTACGGGCTCGTCATCTCGGATTGGAACATGGCTCCTATGACGGGTTACGAATTGCTTCAGCAGGTTCGGTCCGATGCTGAGCTAAGCTCCTTGCCGTTTATCATGGTCACCGCCGAGGCGAAGACCGAGAACGTCGTCGCTGCGAAGAAGGCGGGCGTCAACAATTATATCGTCAAGCCGTTCAACGCCGATACGCTGCGGACGAAGATCAGCGCTGTGTTCAGCGGATAAGTGATCATGAGCAAGGTCATGAAGCTACAGAAGAGCTATCGTATCGAAGCGAGCATGGGCGTGCTCCCTCACGACGAGGGGGCGCAGGAGCGGCATTCCGAAATTATGAGCTTGCTCGGCACGATCAGGGAGTCGATCGTTCCGGCACGCGACATCTCCGCCTCGCTGCTTGAGGAGCATCGGCGGGACATGCAGGAGGCACTTCGCCTGAAGGTGGAGCTGGACTCCATTTATGAGGCCATCAACCGGACCAAGAGGGAAATTGCCACCCTTCGCTATGCCGGCGCGCAAGGCCAAGAGATCACCCGGGTGACGGACGAACTCGGTGCGATCGTTCTCGGCACCGAGACGGCAACCAACTCGATCCTCGCGGCCGCCGAGAAGATCGACGATCTGTCCAGCAACCTGTCATCGCGCTTGAGCGGCAGTGACCAGGAGATCGCTCGCGAGATCTTGGATCATGTCATCAGTATCTTCGAGGCTTGCAATTTCCAGGACATAACCGGCCAACGCATCAGCAAGGTCGTGAATGCGATGCGGTTCGTTGAAGAGCGTGTCCATCACATGATTGATATCTGGGGTGGCCTCGAAAGCTTCAAGGATGTCGAAACCATCGATGACTCAAGCCGCAAGGGAGAGGCAGCTCTCCTGAACGGTCCCGCACTTGCGACTGACAAGGGCGTGACATCACAGGATGCGATCGACGCACTCTTCGATTAGAGCATCGTGTGGACGAAAGCGGGCCACACTCGTGACCCTCTCCCCGTCATCACCGGGCTCGTCCCGGTGATCCCGATTGCTTGAGGCGCGGCGCTTTTCCGCATCGGGATGGCCGGCACAAGGCCGGACATGACGTGTGGAGGGTCGTGGGAAGGGTCGCGCCACTGCAATGGTCACCCTCCATGTCATCACCGGGCTTGTCCCGGTGATCTCGATCGTCTGGAAAACCGAGCCCCACCGGATCCGACCCCAACCTGGTTCCACTTTTCACATCCGATGCTCTAAGGCCGGCATCGCAGGTCGGTCCATTGTATTCGGCGGCTGGGACGATAAAGCAGTATCGGATGGCCTCATGCCGGAAGAGTCACCCCAGCAGGCTGCGGACGTCCTGCTGCGCCAACAGGTCCAGCATGCGACGAAGCCCCTGCTCGTTGTTCGTAAGGATCATCCCTCCGCAGACCTCACCGGAGCCGGAGAACCTGTAAGTGAGGGCATTGGCGGGTTGAAGGCCTCCCGATGGATGCGAAAGAAAACCTTGCAGGGAGCCAGGATGATCGTTGCAGCCATTCTGGATCCTCATTCCACTGTACTGACCTGCGATTCCGTGCGGGATCATGCGCAGCCGACTCCTGTCGCGAAAGCCGATCGCAAGATCTGCGTTCGCGAGCGCAACGGCGATTCCTTCCGCAAAGTGAAAGTGTCCCTCAAACGACAGGCTGTCCGCCGAGCCGAGGAAGCGGTCGAAGATGGCGACTGCATCAAGATTATCCAGGCACATGATGGTTCGGGTATGCTCGAACCTTGGTCCGAAAACATTCGTGCCGAGTTGGATGACATTCACGTCGTTGAAGGTTGCTCTGGACTTGACCCAACCATGTCCTGAGGACGGGTTGCAGCCTTCCAGAATCGCAATGTTGTGAGCGCCCGGTGATGTGAGGTAGTGGCGTGTTGGACCTGGCTGATTGTGACTTGAGCCGCCCGGGTCCGTGATCCATTGTACCCCGCGCGCTGCATAGACAAAGGACGAGCAATCGAAGTGACCATTCTCGTGGCGTTGTTCACCGAATGATGCGCAGAGATAGCTCCAGTGTGGCTTGTGTTCGTAGTTTCTGAAGACGACCACGCCGTCCGCCTCCGCGGCAAAGATCCGTGGGCCCAGCGGGTAGGACAGCTCCGCTGCTAATTGCGGGTCCGAGAGCAGAGATCGGCCGTGCTTGGAAATCAGTCGACGCAGCCAGGACGCATGGTGGTATCCCCGAGGAGTTTCGCCCACGGGGGGCAGCATGCCGGCCGGGTCCGTGATGCCAACGATGGTTGTAAGGCCACGCGTCAGCCGAGCTTCGAGGTTGTCCCGGAATTCCGTGGCTTCCGGAATGACTCTTAGATTCTCGACCAGAAGCAGTCCGGCAGACAGGATTTCGAGCCGGTTATGAAACGACCGCTCGATCGATGATCCATCAGGGTTGATCAGCAGGTCAAAGCCACTGCGGAGTTGGGAAAGCGCGACGGTCTGCCAGTATGAAGCCATCGGGAACAGGGGTGCTGCATCAGCGATGGCCAGCAATGCACAGGCTGTGCGCAACTGAATGTCCGATGCCGAGAAGATGTTCTGACTGAGGATCTCCGAAAGGGCGAAGCCATATCTCAGGGTTTCTGCGCGGAGAATATCCCGCCGCCGGTCGCCTTTGCTGCGGCCGGGTTCTGGAACCAATGCAACCAAGCGCAAGAATACCTCGGCCCGGGTGGCCATCGAAAGGGGATAGGTGCTCAACGGGTCCCGCGATTGGCCCCAGGGATTTGACTGTATCCACGCAAGAGCGAGATCCACCGCCCGTCTCGGTCCACCCGCAGCCGGACTCCCGGCCAGATCGAGGAGCCACGAAAGTGATTGGAACTCCAGGCGCCAAGATGAAGATCGATAGGGATCCTCGTCCCATTCGAAAGCGTCGGGGATAGGCCACGGCTCCTGACCCGCGAGGGTGAGACGATTGTCGATGATCGTCGGCTCTTCGCCGTGCTGCACAGCCTTGAGACGATCGTGAAAAGTCATCGGCGAGCCCGGGCGATCGGCATCGACGAACCAGTCGATCGGACTCACAGGTGCCTTGAGGGCCGCCGGGCCATGGAGCCCTCCAAGCCGGTTGCGCACCTCCTCGAGGAAGTCGAGCGGATCGAACCTGTCTTCCCCGAGAATCGTCTCAAGCAGAAGATCCTCACCGGCTGTGACCTCAAGAGGGGTTACGAGGCTGATCGCAGCCTCCTCCCGTCTAGCCTGGAAGCCGAGTTCGACCGACGCCGCTCCGGCAGGAGGGTTGAGTTCAAGCGTAAAGCGCCTCGTCTGCCGATGGATCGGGATATCGATGAAGGCATCCATGACGGGAGATGATGACACTCCCTCATAGGGAGGCTTCAACTCAGTGCCCCGTGCATCCCGGAAAACAACACGCGCCAGAGCGCCGTCACCTTCCGGGCCGTGGTTGACGAGCTGCCCACGCACGAAGAGCGGGTGTCCTGGAACGGTTCCATATCTTTGCCAGCGCGGCGTCGTGCTGAGGCCCCACCATGTTCGACGTGAGGCGGGTACGGTCGAGCCATCGACAGGAGGGTCGTTCTGAGTTCCCTGTTCGTCTGGTGCAGACCGAGCCGCTTGGTCGATCCGAAGGTTGCGGATCGTAAACGGATGCGAGTTGCGCCAACTGCGTATCGTGACGGTCAGACGCTTTGCCGGGGCTGGGATGAAGAAACGAAATTCAACGAGCGCTTTACGGGAATGCACGGTGGACCGATCGTAGAACGCGGGCCCCGCCATGTAATAGCTGTGAGGATCGATCTGGCTTCTTGATAGTCCTGGAACATAGGCGAACTCGATGCTCGACCCATCGTCGGTCAGGAAGTCTATTCCAACGGCTGCGAAATCCTGAACGGCCCGACTCTTTTCCTCCTGATGCCAAGAGACCTCGAAGTTGAGCTCGCACCACGCATCGTTGGAAACATCGTTGAATTCATAGACGGCGCGGGACCAGCGATTATGATTTGCAACGACCTGGATATCGTCGCCGGGACTCGCTGAACCGTCTTCAGGCTGATCACGATGAACCGGCAGAATGCGTGTAACGTCAGGCATGCAGATACCAAAGCCTTATCGTGAAACCTTGATGAGCGTAATCGCTGTGGGGAGAGCGATCATTCTGAGCCTGGCTGAAGAACGGGCAATGACGAGAGAGTCTTTGCCGTGCTGGTTCCAGGATCTCGATGGACGCTTGCCCTGTCCGCCCCGACGCGGGTGTCTAGTTCCCGGTTGCGACCTCGAGAAACAGCGCCATGCGGATCAACTCGGAGAGGCTTTTCGCTTCCATCTTCGACATCACGTTGGAACGGTGGATCTCCACGGTGCGGATGCTGATGTTCAGCTCATGGGCGATCATCTTGTTGGCTTTCCCGGCAACGAGGCCGTCGAGCACCTGGCGCTCCCGTTGCGACAGCGATTGCAGGCGCGCCTGCGTCCGAAGGAGTTCCTGGTTCTTACGGACGCTCTTCTCGTCGCATACCAGGGCGAAGCGCACGACCTCCAGAAACCGGTCTTCCCGGAAGGGCTTCTCGAGGAAGTCGATCGCACCTGCTTTCATTGCTTCGACTGCAAGAGGGATGTCGGCATGACCCGTCATGACGACGACCGGAACATTAAGCCCGCGAGAGTGGAGGCGCCGGATGAACTCCAGACCATCGATGCCAGGCATGCGAACATCTGTAACGATACAGCATCTGCCTGGATCTTGAACCTCGTCGAGAAATGATTTCGCGGAGTCGTAAAGACGAACGTTCAGGCCAGCCGATACCAGCAGAAACGAAAGAGCTTTTCGAACTCCAACGTCATCATCCACCACATACACGATCGGCGTGTTCGACACTGGCCATGTCCTCCTTGTCGACAGTTCTAAGAGTGAAATGGAAGGTTGTTCCCTCGCCGGGTGTCGATTCCGCCCAGATCTTGCCCCCGTGTGACTCGACGATCGTCCGGCTGATCGAGAGGCCGACCCCCATGCCACTCTGTTTCGTGGTCGTAAACGGCTTGAACAGGTTCTTCAAGATCTCCGGTGCAATACCGGACCCGGCGTCCTGGACGCTGATTTGAACGAGAGCCTCGGAAGGCATGGCTCTCGCCCTGATCGTCAGCTCGCGCAGGCTCACGTCCTGCATCGCTTCAATGGCGTTCCGGATGAGATTGAGCAGAACCTGCTGGATCTGGACACGGTTCACGAAGACCAGTGGGTTCTCGGACGGGAAATCGAACTCGACCTTGATCTCCTTCTCCTTGGCTCCCACCAAAGCCAAGGCGCTGGCCTCCTCGACAAGTCGCTGCAAACCTTCGATCTGGTGCTCACTTCCTCCCCGAGCGACGAACTCGCGCAACTGGCGGATGACCTCGCCCGCGCGCAAGGCCTCTTCGGCAGCCTCATTCACGGCATGCCGAACAAGGGCAACCTTGTCGCCCTCGATGTTACTCAGGATCATCCCGCAGCCTTTGAGATAGCTGGTGATGGCGGTCAGAGGTTGATTGATTTCATGGGCCAGCGTCGAGCCCATTTCGCCCAATGCCGTGAAACGGGACATATAGGCAAGCTCGGATTGCAGCTCCTGCATCCGCGTCTCGGTCCTCTGGCGCTCGGTCAGGTCACGGATGAAGGCCGTGAAAAAGCGTTCACCGTCGGCTTCCATCTCGCCAACCTGAACTTCCATGGGAAAGGTCGAGCCGTCCTTTCGCTGAGCCACGGCGACGCGGCCGCTCCCGATGATGCGGCGTTCTCCCGTATCGCGGTACCGACGGATGTACCCGTCATGCTGCTCCCTGTAGGGAAGGGGCATCAGAAACTTGACACTTGTTCCGATGACTTCCTCCGGATGGTAGCCGAACATGCGTACGGCCGTGGCACTGAAGGAGCGAATGATGCCGCTCTCATCGGCGACGATCATCGCATCTGGAACGGTCTCAAGAATGGATCTCAGGTGAGCCTCTCTCGTTCGCAGTCGCTCCTCGCTGGACCGCAGGGCATTCTCCGCGAGCTTGCGCTCCGTGATGTCCTGGATCGTGCCGATCTTGCGGACAGGCCGGCCATTCTCGTCGACCATTGTGCGACCGATGGCCGTCACCCAGCGTTCGATCCCCGTATCCGCACGAATGACCCGGAAGGTGCCGCTATAGGTCAAGCTGGTGTCAGGCCCGCTGCCATAGAAGGTCATGTCCATATGCAGTCGGTCGTCCGGGTGGACGCAGCCGAGAACAACGTCGCGAGTGATGTCCGCATCGGGCGCCAAGCCCAAGATCTGGCAGGCCTCCGGTGTCCATTGGCGCCGGCCGGTGACAAGGTCCTGGTCCCAGATGCCGAGCGCGGTCGTTTCGATGGCCAACCGCAAGCGTTCCTCGCTGCTGCGAAGCTTCATTTCCGCAAGCCGCTGGTCGTGGATGTCGGTCACCGTGCCCACCCACTCGACGACATGCCCATCCTCGTTCAGGAGCGGGACGGCTCTCATCAGCACCCATCGATACAATCCATCGGAATGGCGAACACGGTACTCGAAGATGCGAGGTTCGTCTGATGTCCGAACCGATTGCCATTGGCTTTGCAGTTTCTCCCGATCATCCGGATGGACGGCCTCCAGGAATCCGTAGCCGGTGTAATCTCCCTTGGCTTGACCGCTGAAGGCTTCCCAGCCCCAGACCTTCGTGATCAAACCGTCCGTCGTTGCTCGCCAGACGATAGCGGCACTCGCTTCGATCAGAGCCCGATACTGCTCCTCGCTTTGACGAAGTCGCTCGGCGGCGGCCCTTTGTTCGTGAATATCCGCGACCGTACCAACCCATTCCTGCACGACACCATCGGGATCCCGAAGGGGAACGGCTCTCGTCAGAACCCAGCGATACTCGCCATTCGACTGACCAATACGGTACTCGATCGTGCCGGCTTCCTCGGACGCAAGCGTCTCCAGCCAAGCCGATGTGACGCGTGCGCGATCCTCGGGGTGGACGTTCTCCAGCCAGGCGAAATCAGTGAGGTCGTTCAGGAATTGGCTGTCGGGAGTTCCCCATCCTAAGGCTCCGTCGATGATCGAACCATTGGGTGATGCCCGCCAGACCACGGCTGCGCTCGCCTCGATCAGGGCTCTGTATCGCTCCTCCTGCGTTCTCAGAGCGGCCTCAGCAGCCATGAAGCGGCTGACGTCACGAGATGTCAGGACATAGTTACATATCGTCCCGGATCGGTCCTCGACAGCATCGATGGTTATCCTGCAAAGGAGATGGCCACCTCTCTTGGTCGTGCAGCGAGCCTGATCTCCATAATGGCCGAGTTTCTTGGCAAGCCGGAGGCCCTCGAGCGCCTTGTCTCGGCTGACGGCATCGGATGGATACAATATCGAGAAGTGTCGACCCAGCGCCTCAGGGGAAGCCCAGCCATAGATATGTTCGGCACCCTGGTTCCACGATACGATATTCCCTATCGCGTCCAGCGTGATCAGGGCAAAGTCGCGAATCGAATTCAGCACGCGCTCAGCATCCGCAACCGGCCGCACCTCTCGACCTGATCGCGCATCGAGTCCGTTTGTTAACGCAGAAGTATGAGTCATTACCCCCCAACCCATGTGCTGCGTTGCATGCAGGAACGAAGTCTAGCGGCGCAGAAGCGCCGTGACTAGTAATAGTGATATGCCCGTTCGGCAATGAAAGTCATCGGTGCGATGACACAAATGCCGTATATCCAGCAATCGAAAAAATACGGGCAGCCCTTGCGACATTGTCGCTCCATCGCCAACAGAAGCACACATTCTTCTGGCAATGATATAACTTTAAGCGCCTATCACCTCGGCTCCCGCACACCTTGAAAAGCCAAGGTCGGCATCCGTGCTGAAACCATAGACACATAGAACGAGCCTCACGCCGGCAGGTCAGCCTCATGCAAGGTTGGAAGGTTAAATGCCTCTTTACCATACTTGCCTGGAGACCCCTGTGACGGCACCTGTCTATCTGTTCGACTTGGCATCGCGACAGGCCCAGTGGCTAGCCGCCCGCCAAACGACCATTTCCGGAAACGTTGCCAACGCCAACACTCCCGGCTACCGCGCGAGGGATGTCGAGCCGTTCGCGGATGTTCTGGATAAAACCAAACTGGCGATGGCTGCAACGAACACCGGCCATATCGGCTTCACTCCTTCCAAGGCCGAAGCCAGCAAAGTCAAGAAGGCCGACAGCTGGGACACGGTGTATTCCAAGAACTCCGTCAGCCTGGAGCAGGAACTCATCAAGTCCGGTGAGGTCAATCGGCAGCATTCACTGAACACAAGCATCGTCAAGTCATTCCACCGAATGCTGATGTCGAGCGTGAGGACTTCGTAATGATCGATCCCCTGGTTGCATCCGGCAAATTATCGAGCTCGGGTCTGGAAGCGCAGTCTGCTCGCCTCCGCGTGATCTCCGAGAACATCGCGAACGCGCAATCCACCGGCCGGACGCCGGGGTCGGATCCCTATACCCGCAAGACGATCACCTTCAAGTCCGAGCTCGACCGCACCCTCGGAGCAGCCTCGGTCACCGTCAAGGACGTGGGGCAGGATGAGTCCGCGTTCCCGGTCGAGTACGATCCAGGCAACCCAGCCGCTGATGAGAACGGCATGGTCAAAAAGCCCAACGTCAACATGCTGATCGAGATGGCGGACATGAGGGAGACCAATCGGTCCTATCAGGCGAACCTGCAGATGATGAAGCAGGCCAGAGCCATGATCTCTGCAACAATCGATCTCATGAGAGGCTGATATGGTCAGTGCAGTTTCCTCCATCTCCTCAATGATCGACCGTCCAGCGGCGGTCGCTGCGATCCCCACATTCGGTGCGCCCCCGGCCGCGGGAGCGGTGTCCGGCGCATCCCAGGCAAGCTTCAGCGAAACGATGGCGCAAGTGGCGACCTCGGCGGTCGACACCATGAAGGCCGGTGAGGCCGCTTCCATTGCCGGGATCCAAGGCAAAGCCTCGGTGCAGCAGGTCGTCGAAGCGGTCATGTCGGCCGAGCAGACCCTTCAGACGGCCATCGCCATCCGCGACAAGGTGGTTGCGGCCTACCAAGAAATTGCCCGGATGGCGATCTAAGGAGATTCAAATGAGAGCGCTCGCAATCGCCGCAACCGGCATGAATGCACAGCAGCTGAATGTCGAAGTCATTGCAAACAACATCTCGAACGTGAACACCACGGCCTTCAAAGGGGCCCGGGCCGAATTCACCGATCTGCTCTATCAAACCGAGCGATCCCAGGCCATTCCGAACCAGGCAGGATCAAGCCCGGTGCCGGAGGGAGCCATGCTGGGCCTCGGCGTGAAGACCGCAGCCATCCGTAACCTGCACCGGCAGGGATCGCTGACGAATACGTCGAACCAGTTCGATCTCGCCCTCAACGGTCGCGGCTGGTTCCAGGTCAATGCTCCCAGTGGCGAAATCGTCTACACCCGAGCGGGATCCTTCAACAAGAACGGCGATGGGCAACTCGTCACGCTCGACGGCTACACGCTCAACCCGCCGATCATCATTCCCGCGAACACGCTCGACGTCACCATCAACGAGTCCGGCGAAGTCTTCGCCAAGATCGACGGACAGGCTCAGCCGCAGAATCTCGGTCAGCTGACGCTTGCGAATTTCGCAAACGACGCCGGCCTGGAGCCGATCGGCAGCAATTACTATCGCGAGACCATCGCGTCCGGCGCCCCGGCGGCCGGCATCCCGTCGGATCCGGGGTTCGGCAAGATCCATCAGGGCTACCTCGAGGCTTCCAACGTCGATCCCATCAAGGAAATCACGAACCTGATCTCGGCCCAGCGCGCCTTCGAAATGAATTCGAAGGTGATCCAGGCTGCCGACGACATGGCCGGAACGGTTTCCAAGGGAATCCGCTAAGACGGGCAGCCGGGTGAACCTCTCATGAAGCATCTCTTCCACATTGCACTTTCGGTAGCCGCCCTGGCTTCGGCGGGCGCTCGGGCTGCCTCGGCTGAAGAGCGTATTCTCCCGGTGCCATCCATCACGATCTATGCCGGTGACACGATCACCGAGTCGATGCTCAAGGATCGGACGTTTCCTGAGAACTACCGCTACCGGACGGCCGTCATCGAGTCTCCCCGGGTCCTCGCAGGTAAGATGGCCCGCCGGACTCTTCTCCCCGGGGAGCCCATTCCCATGAATGCAGTCGACGATCCCAAGCTCGTGACGCGGGGCGTTCAAACCCAGATCGTGTTCGAAGAGGGCGGTCTGTCGATCATGGGAACCGGGATCCCGCTGCAATCCGGAACGCTGGGAGAGACGATCCAGGTCAAGAACGTCGATAGCGGCCGGATCATCACCGGCCGAGTCCAGCCCGATGGCCGGGTCCGAATCGGATTTTGATGATGCTTCGCTCGATTCTCTTCCTGCTTGCCGTTCTCCTTTCCTTCCAGAGCCACGCTGCGACGCGCATCAAGGACGTGGCGGCCGTTCAGGGTGTGCGCGACAACCAGTTGATTGGTTATGGCCTCGTGATGGGTCTCCAAGGTACCGGTGATACGCTTCGCAACTCCCAGTTCACCGAGCAATCGCTGCAATCGATGCTGGACCGGATGGGCGTCAACGTCCGCGACATCAACTTGCGGACCCGTAACGTCGCGGCCGTCATCGTCACGGCCGATCTCCCTCCGTTCGTCGGCGCGGGATCCCGCATCGATGTGACGGTCACATCCATGGGGGATGCCACGTCTCTGAAGGGCGGAACCTTGATGCTCACCGCCCTCCAGGGCGGAGACGGACAGGTCTATGCCGTCGCACAGGGAGCCATCGCGGTATCCGGGTTCTCCGCACAGGGCCAGGCGGAGACGCTCACCTCGGGGGTGGCGACCGCTGGGCGCATCCCGAACGGCGCGCTGATCGAGCGGGAAGTCCAGGGCGGATTCAACACGTCCGGACCGCTGGCCTTCGAACTCAAGAACCCGGACTACAAGACCGCAACCCTCATCACCGATGCCATCAACCAATACGCCCAGCAGCGTTATGGGGCTCGCGTCGCGTCCCCGCGCGACTTCCGGACGGTCGTTCTGCAGAAGCCGAAAAATGTCGCAGCGACACGATTCATCGCCGAACTGGGGGATCTCGAGATCAGACCGGACACGCCGGCCCGGATCGTAGTGGACCAACGGACCGGCACGGTCGTGATCGGAAAGAACGTCCAGATCTCCACGGTGGCGATCACGCATGGCGCTTTGACGATCCGGGTGACGGAAACCCCGGAGGTATCGCAGCCGGACCCGTTCTCCATGGGCCAAACCGTCGTCGTGCCTCGCACCCAGATCACGGCCGCGGAGGAGAGGGTGCCCCTTGCCATCGTTCGGGGAGCGGATCTGCAGACCCTCGTCAAAGGGTTGAATCAAATGGGTCTCAAACCCTCCGATGTCATTGCCATTCTCCAAGCGGTCAAGACCGCCGGGGCACTTCAAGCAGAACTGGTGATCCAATGACCAAACCGACGATCATCAAGACCTTTCAGCCGATGGCGCTCGCCGCTTGCGTGCTCGCCGGGGCGGCGTCATACCAAGGTGCCTGGGCGCAGGACGTGAAGACGGATGCCAAGAGCAACCAATACTGCGCCAGCATTGCCGATGCCGCGTCAGATGCCCGCTTCACGCTTCAGAAACAGGCGCTCGCCGACATGGAGAAGGAGATCGAGAGCCGCATCAAGGTTCTTGAGTCCAAGCGCGCCGAATACGAAGAGTGGCTCCGACGCCGTAACGAGGTTCTAGAAAAGGCCGACGAGACCATCGTCCTGATCTATTCGCGCATGCGCCCCGATGCAGCAGCATTGCAGCTCACCAACATGGACGAAGAGATCGCTGCGGCCGTCATCGCCAAGCTCAACCCGCGGGTGGCAAGCGCGGTCCTGAACGAAATGGAACCGGGACGGGCGGCTCAACTGGCGAATGTCATCACCGATGCCCCGAAGCGGGACAAGAACACCGTGAGGCAGAATTGAAACACGTCATCCTGATTGTCGGCCTGTGTTTCCTCGGCGCCTGTGCAACGAGGCCCGAGGAAATTGGACGTGAGCCGGTTATGACCCCGGTCGGCTCCGGCATCGCGGTCGACCGTGAGCCGCTTCCCCACCTGTTCAAGGCCGGCGGCAGGTCTGCGGCGAACTCGACTTGGAGCAATGCCAGCGCCGATCTCTTTACGAGTCCGCGAGCCAGACAGGTCGGCGATATCGTCACGGTGAACATTCAAATCGACGACAAGGCCGAGTTCGACAATGCGAGCGATCGATCGAGGAAGTCCTCGATCAGCGCCGGGCTCGATTACGCCTTTTCGTTCAAGGGGTGGAACGCGGACGGGACCGGCGATTTCGGCGTCGACTCCTCATCGTCATCGAACGGGCAGGGCACGATCGACCGGTCGGAGAAGCTGCGCCTATCCGTCGCTGCCGTCGTCAACGAGGTCCTGCCGAACGGAAATGTCGTGATCAGTGGATCTCAGGAAGTGCGCGTCAACTACGAGCTCCGCATCCTGAACATCGCCGGCATCGTGCGCCCGCGGGACATCTCGCCGAAGAATACGATCAGCTACGACAAGATCGCCGAGGCTCGGGTGTCCTATGGCGGCCGCGGACGCCTGATGGAGGTCCAGCAGCCCGCCTATGGACAGCAGATCTACGATGTCGTGGCGCCTTTCTAGATAGTTCATCAAGACGAGAGAAGAATGGCCAAGGCCCTAGAACTTCCAGCGCCGTCCGGAAGCGCACCGAGCAAGGAAGGATCGCTCCGATGGCTCCTGACGCTCGGCCTCCTGACGCTTCTGTCGGCTGCCATCGGTGGTGGATTCGGTCTGGTTATGGTGTCCGGCATCGAAAAGCAGGTCGAGGAAAAATACAAGGCCCTGCCGCACAAGGCGGAAGCCGTCAGCCCCTACACGGGGAACATCGCTGTCAAGAAGCTGGCTCCGGTCGTCACCAACCTCACCGGTTCGGAGACCGACTGGGTCCGGATCGAGGCGTCTATCGTCTACCAGCCGGGGGGCGACCAGAACCCCGATGTGCTTGTCGCCGAGGCAAGGCAAGACATGTTGTCCTATATCCGCACGATGTCATTGGCTCAGATCCAGGGCCCCAGCGGTCTTCTCCATCTGCGTGAAGACCTCAACGAGCGCGCCAGGCTGCGTTCGAAGGGGGCAATCCGGGAACTGGTGCTCGAAACATTGATCGTCCAGTAGTTTATCGGCATTGCTGCCCTCGCCCGTTCCAGGGCGGCTGCCCCCTGATTTGATGAAAGACATTGTGATGCTCCGTCGCTTCCCATTCGCCGTAACGTTCCTCCTGGCGGCAACGAGCGCCCACGCCCAGATCGCAGGTCTGGACGCGCTTCTTCCTCCCGGAGACGGCGCTGTCAGCGGCCGAATCATTCAGCTCGTCGTGCTCTTGACCGTCCTGTCCTTGGCGCCCGGCCTGCTGATCATGGTGACCAGCTTCACCCGATTTGTGGTCGCCTTCTCGTTCCTGCGCTCGGGTCTGGGCCTCCAGAGCACACCGGCCAACCTGTTCCTGATCAGCCTGTCGCTCTTCATGACCTTCTTCGTCATGGGACCGACCTTCGACCGCGCCTGGAACGACGGGGTCAGACCTTTGACGGAAAACCGCATCTCGGAAGCGGAGGCATTCACCAAGACGACAGAGCCGTTCCGCGATTTCATGCTGACCCATGTGCGGCCCAAGGATCTCCAGATGTTCAGTGATCTGGCCGCTGTCAATTATCCGAAGCCCGCCGAGGGTGAGAAGATCGACCTCCGCATTCTCATTCCTGCCTTCATGATCTCCGAGCTCCGGCGCGGTTTCGAGATCGGCTTCCTGATCGCATTGCCGTTTCTCGTGATCGACATGATCGTCGCCACACTGGTCATGTCGATGGGCATGATGATGATGCCGCCGACGGTTCTGGCTCTGCCGTTCAAAATCCTGTTCTTCGTCCTCATCGACGGCTGGAATATCCTGGTGAGCGGCTTGGTGCGCTCCTATTTCTGACCGAATCCTGCCCACGGTGGGCACAAATCCGGGCTGCGAGGGAGGACTGGCAACCTTCGCACAAGGTTGACGAAGCACAAGTGATCTCGACACCTCTTACCAGTACCGAGATCCTCTATGCCTGGTCGTCAACACGCCGAAAGATTATGGAGTAGTTTAATGCTGCTGGGCGCACGTCGCCTGGCTGCGTTGGCCGCGATCGGTCTCGCGGTTTTCCTGTCGGTGGGCATCGGCACCTATTATCTCAGCCGGCCCGCCCAAGAGACGCTCTACACGGGTCTGGACCGTGAGGACATCGGCCGCATGGGTGCCGTTCTGAAGGATGCCGGCATCCCCTTCGATGTCAGCGCCGATGGAACGGCTCTCCTCGTCAGCTACGGCAATACGGCGCAGGCTCGGATGCTGCTGGCCGAGAAAGGGCTGCCGCACAGCACCAAATCCGGGTATGAGCTCTTCAACGACCTCGGCTCGCTCGGGCTGACCTCCTTCATGCAGGAGGTCACCAAAGTCCGAGCCCTTGAAGGCGAGCTCGCCCGCACGATCCAGGGCATGAAGGGTATCAAGGCCGCGCGGGTTCATATCGTTCTGCCGGATCGTGGCTCGTTCCGCCGCGAGCAGCAGCCGCCTTCGGCCTCTGTCGTCATCCGGACCGTACCGGCGGATGACGCCTCGTCGGCTCAGGCGATCAGGCATCTCGTCGCCGCCGCCATCCCGGGCATGGCCGTCGACAAGGTCACCGTCATGAACACGGAGGGGACTCTTCTGATGTCCGGAGACGATGCAGCCAATGCATCGACCGGCAAGATGGCCCGCCTCGAGAAGAGCGTCGGTCTGGAGATCCAGGACAACGTGCGTCGCACCCTGGCGCCCTATCTCGGGACCGGCAACTTCGAAGTCAGCGTGGCTGCGCGCCTGAGCACGGACAAGGTCAGCACCAATGAGACGATCTTCAATCCGGAATCCAAGGTCGAGCGCTCCACCCGGACCATCAAGGAGACGGAGGTTTCCCAGAACAAGAGCGGCCAGAAGCCGACCACCGTTCAGCAGAATCTTCCCGATGAGAATGTCAGGGGCGAATCGGGCGACAGCTCGAGCGAGGACAACCAGCGCCGCGAAGAGCTGACGAACTACGAGATCTCCTCGAAGACGATCCAGACGATCAGCGACGGATACCAGATCAAGAACCTGTCCGTGGCCGTCCTGGTCAACAGGTCCCGGATCGCGTCGCTGCTCGGCGAGAGCGCGACGCCGGCCGAAATGGACGCCAAGGTTGCCGAGATCGAGCAGCTCGTGTCTTCTGCGGCAGGGTTCAGCAAACCCCGCGGCGATCAGATCAAGGTTGCCGCCGTCAGCTTTGTCGACGACAGCGGGATGCTTCAGCCCGTCCCTGGTCCGTCGGTTGCAGAAATCCTCATGCGTCAGTTCGGGACGGTCGTCAACGCACTGACCATCCTGGCTCTGTGCGCCATGATGATCTGGTTCGGACTGCGCCCGGCCGTTCGCATGCTCATGGCTCGTCACCAGGCCGAACTCGAGCTCCAGCGGGAGCAGGCGGCGGCACTCGCCGCGGCAGAGGCGGAGGAGGCTCTCGAGGCGAGCAAGGAGACCACCCTGCAGATTGCATCCGATCTCGATGAGCAGAATCTGATCGAGATGCCGCGGACTCCGCAGCGCAAGCTCGAGCAGATCATCGAGCTCAGCGAGGAGCAGGCCGCAGCCGTTCTCAAACAATGGCTCGGGCGGGAGGCTGCGTAATGGCCGGAACGCTAGCCAGCCTCCTGGCGGATTTCTCAAATCCGACTGCCGGCGATGCTTCGGGCATCGGCCTCTTGCGGGCTGCTAAGGCCGCGCCTGAACCGGTTCCTGAGCCGCAGCAGCCCGCTGCGGACCGGCAGGCGGACCTGGTGAGATCGGTCGAGGCAAGGGTCAGAGCCGAAGAGCGGGAGACCGCCCGCAGGGCGCTCGAGGATGCCGTCGCGGCCGAGCGCGCCTGCCATGCGGAGGATATCGACACCCAGCGCGCCGTGTGGGCGGAGGAGCAGGCTCAGCGACTATCGGCTCAGATTTCAGAGGCCCTCGACCATATCGCCTTGAGCGTCTCGGAGCGGGTTGCCAATATCCTCAGGCCCTTCGTGTCGGAGGCCTATCGCCGGCAGACCCTCGCCGAGTTCAGCGATGTGCTCGCAACCTTGCTCTCGAGGCGGGGTGAGAACCTTTTGACGATTTCGGGGCCGGACGATCTCCTTTCGGCCATGAAGCCGCATCTCGAAGGCCATGGGAGCTCCATCGCGTTCGTTCCGAGCGACCGGATCGAGGTCAGCGCGAGCATCCAGGATACATTCGTTCAAACCCAGTTGAATTCCTGGTCCGTGCGCCTGGCCCAGACGTTAGAGAGCTGATGACCGATGGCGAATTCAGATAAGCAGGAGATCGTCATCGTCCGTCGGAGCGATGACGGCGAGGATGTCGTCAAGGGAGGCGCCTGGAAGATCGCTCACGCGGACTTCATGACGGCCATGATGGCATTCTTCCTCGTGATGTGGCTGATCAGCCTGACGGATGAGGAGACGCGAAGCGGCGTCGCCAACTACTTCAATCCGGTCCAACTGGCCCAGTCGACTCCGAACAAGAAGGGACTCGACGATCCACAGAACGTGCCGCCCGACAACGAAACGGACAACACCAAGGATGGCAAGGAGAAGGGAAGCGGCGAAGGAACGGGCGGAAAGTCGCACCAGCTGCGAAAGCCCCGCTTCAAGGAGGGAGCGCTCTTCCAGGATCCCTATGCCGTTCTGGCCAGGATTGCCGACGAGGTCGAAGCGACCCCCCATGACACGCTGGGCGCGGACGTCACCCCGGGCGAGAGTGATGTGCCGGGCCTCAAGGCCGGCGAGGCTTTCAGAGATCCTTTCGACCCGCTCTACTGGCAGGTGGCTCCCGTTGACGAGCTGAAGACCGATACGCCCTCGAAGCCAGGAACCGCAGCGCCGGCTCCGTCGAAGGCGGTCATGGATGCGGTTGCGGCCCTGAGCCAGAAGCCCGCCACGGGTGCCCGGCCGGATTCCAGGACTGCCACCAAGCCGTCGGCATCGAACGAGGGCAGGGACATGCAGGCGAACGGGGCCGCTCCCGACCCGGGAGCTCAGGTCTCCGACAACGATGCCAATGCGGCAACGGCCGCGGACCTGAAGGCTGCTGAACTGAAACGAGAGATCCTCAAGGCCGTTCAACCCGCGAAGGACACGACCCCGCAGCCGCACATCGAGGTCCGCCGGACCGGCGCGGGAACTCTGATCAGCCTGACCGACGACTTCGACTTCACGATGTTTGCTGTCGGCTCGGCCGAGCCGCATGCAAAGGTTGTGCGGGCCATGGCCGAGATCGCCAGGATCCTGCAGTCCCGCCCGGGCAAAATCGTGATTCGCGGTCACACGGATGCCCGCCCGTTCAAGTCTGCCAACTACGACAACTGGCGGCTGTCCCAGGCGCGGGCTCAGATGGCGCTGTACATGCTCGTTCGAGGTGGATTGAGCGAGAGCAGGATCGTGCGGGTCGAGGGGCATGCGGATCGGGACCCAAAAATTCCGAACAATCCGAATGCGGATCAGAACCGTCGCGTCGAGATCCTTCTACAGGAGTGATCCCGTTGAAACGTCTTTCACTGCCCCTCCTTGCGATTTCTTGGCTCTTCGCAGCCGATGCGGCAATGGGGGAAAACGCGGCCCTGTCCGACGCGACAGTCGAGCAGAGTGCGCCGTCCTCGACGGTTCCCAGTCCGGTGCAGCTCGTGCGAACGCTGCACCTGATGCAGGATCAGATCGCGATCGGCTCCACGGAGGCTCATCTCGGACAGCGTGGTCTGCTCGCTATTCTCGACGACAGGTTCATGAACCTGGAGCCCGAAACCTGGCAGTCGGGCAAGAACGTCCGAGCGGCGGTGTCTTTTGTCCTGAGTGGCGGAAATCCCGGCATCCTGAGAAAGCTCCTGGATCTGGGCTCCGCGACGATCACGGAGAACGACAGACCGTTGATTGAAGGTGCGCTCGCCTATGTCGAGGGCAGGGAGGAGACCGCGCAGAACTCGCTCGCGTCTCTGGACCCTCAATCCCTTCCGCCCACCCTCGGGGCGCAGCTCGCACTCGTACAGGCAGCGCTCATGGTTCGGAAGAACGTTGCGAAATCCGACGAGCTCCTGGATTTCGTTCGGCTTCAGGCCCCCGGCACGCTCCTTGAGGAGGCGGCCCTGCGCAGACAAGTCTTCGTGGCAAGTCAGACGAACAACATGGTGAAGTTCCAGTCGCTCGCGACCGACTATCTGCGGCGCTACCGGCACTCGATCTATGCCGGCAATTTCCGGCAGCGTCTGGCTTCTGCGCTCACGCGGGTCGATTTCGGAAAGGAAGCCTCCCGGTTCGAAGGCGCGGTGGCGATGATGTCGGAGCTCGAACCTGACGCACGGCGCGATCTTTATCTTTTGGCGGCGCGATCGTCCATCGAGCAGGGTTTCACGACCTCGGCCCGGATGATGGCGGACAAGGCGCAGGAGCTGGCAGGGTCGGACAGGGTCAGCGCTGCGAGGGCGAAGCTCTACCGGGCGGCATCGCTGATCACGTCACCTCAAGCCATTGATGGGGCCGTCAATGATCTTCATGGCCTTGATCAGTCTCTCCTGGCCGAGAGCGACATTGACCTGCTGAAATCCGCCCTCGCGATGGCTGCCGAGATACGCAGGATACCCGAAATCCAGTCCGTCCAGGGAGGAGCCGCGAAGCCGGTCCAGGCAACGCTCACCGTCGAAGGATCGCGGGCGGGTGCTGATTCCGCGCAAGGGCTGGAAAAGCTTCAGGCGCTATCCAAGGCGCGTGACGCCTTGAGTCGCGTCGACCGACTGATCAAGAATTAGGCGTGTACGAGCCCATGAGCCGATTAGACCTATTATCGCCGGCAACACCCAGGCTTGTGGACGCGCAGTCGCGCAATGCAACCACCGGCATGGACGCTCAGGACGGCGCCGGAACCTCTCAAACATCCGATTTCGCCTCACTCCTGGACGGGTTCTCTGGACGCCCTCCGCGGGAGGGACTGGTGATCTCCGACGAGACGGGGCTCTCGAACAGCGAGCCGGACAAGGCCGATTCCGAGGTGAATGCCGGAGCCGATCCGCTGCAGGCGCTCCTTCCTGAGGTGGCGACCAGCGACGACGCGACGGGCGCGCCCGTCCTTCAGTCCGTAAGCCCGGTGTTGTCGGTTCTCGAGAGCATCCTTCCTCGGATATTGGCGGGAACAGCCGCGGGAGGCAATCCCGACTCAGGACATCCAGGTGCATCGTCTGCATCCTCCTATCCCGCGATGCTTCCACAGGAGGCCGGCGAGTTGGCCTCGGCAACCGCGGCATCCGCGCCAAAGCTCGCTGTCTCCGTTCAGAACCAGGAAACCCATTTCAAACCCATCGTCGAGGGACTGATCGATACCTCGCTCGAGACGGAAGCCGCAGCGCATCGCGAAGAGCCGGATCTCGCCACGGGCGCCCCGCTGATCGGGAAGCCCAAGGGGACGGCGGCGGCAATCCAGCACCCGGATGCCAAGGCCGGATCCGCCCAAGCTTCGAGCGGGCTGACCGGCGTTTTGGAGGCCTCCAAAGAGCAGGAGAAGGACGTCGCCAAACGCGTATCCCTCGATCGAGCTCCCGATCGTCCCGAGTTGCCGAAGCAGCAAGCCATCGGAAGCTTGAAGGCCGATACCACGTCTCTCCCGCCTTCGACGCTTCAGCATCTCGCCAAATCCATCGTCGATGACGTCGAGAGCCTGTCGGAGCCCCAGGCACCAACCTTCCAGCAGAGCGGACTGAACCGGGTCGCTACGGCGAGAGCCTCCGCGGGCGTTTTGCGGGTCCTGGATCTTCAGCTGAAGCCGGCTGAGCTCGGCCTGGTGACGATCAGGATGCGGCTTGCCGGCGACGGCATCGAGATGGAGATCCGGGCCCAGAACGACGATACTGCGGACCTTCTGCGCCATGATGCGGAGAAGCTGTCGAATCTCCTCCGAGCGTCCGGCTACCGCCCCGACGCGATCACCATTCAATCCACTGAAGCTTCCTCCCATGACCGTGCCTCGTTCCAACGTCCTCCTCAAGGCAATCAGACACAGGGGCACTCCTTCGACCAAGGCGGGGGAGCCGGTCAGGGCAACTCTCCCCGTCACCAAGACAACCGCCATGACAGCGGCAGGCGAGACCTCTCCAAGGACGGCAAGGACGCGTCGAATCCTGGCGGCAGCGGCACTGGCGGGATCTATCTTTAGTCCGTGTGCCGTCCTGCCGGCCCTGGCACAGTCTCCGTCCGGTCAGTGTGAGCGGGAGATGATGCGAGCCGCGTCCAAGTACGGGGTACCGTTGGGCATGCTCTACTCCGTCGGCCTCACCGAGACGGGGCGGCGCGGCAGCCTGCAACCTTATGCCATGAACGTGGAGGGGAAGGCTGTCTTCTCGAACACCGCGGCCGAGGCGATGCAACGCTTCGAGGAAGCCAGCCGGGGCGGGGCGCGGCTCATCGATCTTGGCTGCATGCAGATCAATCACCTCTACCACCGTGAGAACTTCCCGTCTTTGGAAAGCATGCTGAACCCGCGCAGCAACGTCGAGTATGCCGCGCGCTTTCTGCGTGAGCTCAAGGCACGGCACGAAACATGGACGATGGCGGTCGCGCGCTATCATGCCGGGCCCAACAACGATCCGGCTCAAAAGCGCTACGTATGCCGGGTGATCACCAACATGGTGGCAACCGGATTCGGCCAATGGACACCCGGAGCCCGATCCTTCTGTGTGGATGCCCCTGGCCTGAGCCCCGGTCAGACCGCCTCGGACGGATGAGGCGCCGAGACTCTCTTATCGCGGCATCCCGTCACAGGACACCGGGCCCGAGACCGACAATCACCTGGACGAGACCCTCCGACGCATCGTGCGGACGAAAGCGGGTCACGCTCGTGAAAAGTGGGCCCGGTTTTCGTTTGCGCGGCCCTTCGGGTCACTGACGCGGCCTACTGGGTCCGCGCCGGCACTCAACGCGTCATTCGAACTTCGGAACCGCTTCCGTTCAAGGTTCCGGCAAGTGCGGCCTCGGCTCCCGACAACCGGGCAACCGGTTGTCCGCGCGAGAAGAGGATCACCTGGTTGTCGCGGAAACTCCAACCATTGATGTGTCGCATGCCCTCGTGGGCGCAGCCTTGCGTCGATGCCTTAAACAGATCCAGGGATGGAACGCTCGACAACTGCACCTTGCAGGAGGTCTCCCCGACACTGGCCCTCCACGATCCTGCGTAAGACGAGGCGCGCTGCGGGGCCGTGAAAACACCCGGCGGGCTTGAGGAAGAACTGGCGACAGCCGGACCGGTCACGGCAGGAGCCTGGCTCGGCGCGACCATCGCCGGCTCCGGCGGAACAGAGCCGGCGGACGGATCCAGGGGGGGAGCGGCCGGCGCAGGAGGGCCCATGTCGACTTCAAGGCGAAGGTCTTGAGATCTTGTCGGGCGGACGACATCGATTTCGGGGGTCTCGAGTGAAGTCACAGCAGGCGCAGAGACGGCATAGAAAGCCGGCCCGACGGGCTGTCCGCTCCAGGGCGCAGAATATTCCGGATAGGTCGTGCGGCCACGCGCCGGGCCCCAAGGGCCGTGGACATACGCGGCGCCTGTGCCGTTGCAGGCCGAGATCGTGCCTGCCACGGTCATGAGAACAGTCGTCGTCAGAATCGTGCGATGCATCGCACTGGGACCAGCTACGGTCAATGGCGCACCGAGCCGGCAGGACAATAGGAGGACCGGAACCGGGCCGGCAAGGGTCTCAGGCGGGCGGACGAGAGAATCCTCTCGAAGGATGATGGGTCGAAGTCCGCTTGGCAGATCGCCGCATCCAGAAGCACTTCGCTGATCTGGACTCCGATGTCGTAGTTGCCGAAAATGAGCTTGAAGAAGACAGTGACCGAGTCATGCACGAACTCCATGTCGAGAGCGACATGGCATGAATCTTCCCGTCCGGTGCTGACATGGGCGACATAGCCGTAGGACAGTGTCTCGCCCTTGAAGTAGAGTTCGGCGGATGACGTCACCATCTCGTCCATGTTGCCGTGCAGTTGATTGTCGGCATAGAAACGGATGATCTCCGCGTCCGTAAGACAGAAATCGGCAATGACGTCCTTGATATTGCACGCCAGCACCTCCTCGAAGGCTTGAATATCCCAATGCTCTCTCAGCGGAGCCGCAACTTCGACGGTGCGAAGGCTTCTCATTTGGACCTCGTGAGGATGTAGAATAGAATCTGGGCGACGGCCTTGTAGAAGTCGGGAGGAATCATCCGGTCGACTTCGACATGATCGTACATGGACCTTGCCAGAGGCTTGTCTTCGATTACCGGGATGCCGCTTTTCTCGGCAATCTCGCGGATTTTCAAGGCGATGAGGTCCTTGCCCTTTGCGACGACGATCGGGGCGCTGGCTTCGCTGCGTTCGTATCGCATGGCAATCGCGAAGTGAGTCGGATTGGCGATCACGAACGTCGCCTTTGGCACGGCTGCCAGCATCCGCTTGCGGCTTCGGTCCTGCGCCAGGGAGCGCATCCGTGCCTTGACCATCGGATCGCCCTCCATCTGCTTATACTCTTCCTTGACCTCCTGCTTGGTCATCTTCAGATCGCTGTGCCACTTGAACCGAGCCCAGAGCAGGTCGGCGGCAACAAGGACGATCGTCGCGATGGCGATGGCCGAGACAAGACGCATTGCCATGGTCAACATCAGCTCCGGAAGAAGGGAGGGATCGGTGAGCATGGCATTCAAAACCTTGTATTGCTCCGACTTCAGAAGCAGGAGGCTGACGAGCGTCATTGTTGCGAACTTGAACAATGACTTTGAAAATTCTACTAAACCCTGGCGGCCGAAGATCCGCTTCCAGCCGCTCATGGGCGAGATTCTGTTCCACTGCGGTCTGATCCGCTCGGAGACGATCGACGGGACGTTCTGCAATATCGATGCGGCGAGGCTGCACGCCGCCAGGATGATGATCGCCGGAATGAGGAACCGACCGACCTCGAGGGCGACCGCCTGTATCAGTGTGGTCGCGTCCGAACCCGAGTCGAGGCGAAAGTCCTGCGGGCGATTGACGAAGAGCGAGAGCTTCTCCGTCAGGCTCTTCGTCGTGCTGCGGGTCGCGAACGCCAGAACGAGTAGGATCCCGACAAGCGAAGCGAACATGGGAGCTTCTCTCGAGAACGGGATGTTCCCTTTCTCGACGGCGTCCCGAATCTTCTTGTCGGAAGGCGCTTCTGTCTTGCTGTCCTGATCGTCCGTGTCAGACATGATCCGAGGTTCGGCTGTGGGAGCATCGGATCCGGAGGGCACATGCCGTTCCGGATCCGATGCTCAGATCCTGGGTGGTGCATAGCGGGACATGAGGCGCCTCGCGGCGGCGATGGCCTCTCATGGTCCGCGATGCTCTAGAAATAGGCCTCTTCCTCGGTCTCCGAGTTGATGACGATCTCTCCTCGGCCGGCCATTTCCAGGGCCAGGTCCGTGATGCTGCGCCTCGCGTCGGCGATATCGCGATGCGCGGACGGCTCCTTGCTGTTGAGCTCGTGCTCGATCATGCGGCGAACGCGCGACGAGAGCGCGGAGAGAACGACCTTGCGGAAGTCGTCGTTCGTGCCCTTGAGGGCAAGCACGACGCGATCCGGCGGGACTTGATCGAACAGGGTCGTGCGATCCTTGGGCGTCAGCTTCACGATGTCGTCGAAGGTGAAGAGCAGGCCCCTGAGGATTTCTGCCGATTTCGGCCGAACGGTCGACAGGCTGGTCAGCACGTCCTCCATATGATCGCGTTCCATCTTATTGATGATGTCGGCGATCTTCGCGTGAGTATCCGCGCCGGCATTCTTCGAGAAGTTGGCCATGAAATCCTCATGCAGCGTCTTCTCGATGTTTTTCATCGTCTCGTCGACGATCGGCTTCATGCTGAGCATCCGGCGCATGAGGTTGTTCCGCAGCGGCTGCGGCAGCTGCGTCATGACTTTCGCCGCGCAGGAGGGTTTCACCTTCGAGAGGATCAGGGCCGCCGTCTGCGGATGCTCCTTCATCAGGTAGGATGCAATCGCACTTTCGCTGACGGTGGAGATGCGCTCCCAGATGCTTCGGTTGGCGTTTCCGACAACCTCGTTCATGATGCTGGCGATCTGCTCGGGGCTCAGGATCCCCGTAAGCAGCTTCTCGATATGGGCCGCACCGCCGACCAGGTCCGCTCCGTCGGAGAAGTTCGACGCGAACTCTTCGACGAGCTGCTCGATCTGGGTCGGAGACACCGGCCCGAGCTGAGCGGCCGATTTGGTGACGAGCCGAATCTCCTCTTCGTTGAAGTGCTTGAGGATCCTGCTTGCTGCAGGCTTCCCCATGGCGAAGAGAAGGGTTGCGACGCGCTCGGGTCCTTTCAGGACCTTAGTGCCATTCGCCTTCATGGGAACGTGAGCGACCATGCCGTGAAGCCAACTTAGCCGTTAAGATCGTTGGTGGGAGGGCCGACGATTTCCGTCAGCGAGATGCCGAAGCGGGAATTGTCATCCTCCACGACCACGACTTCGCCGCGGGCGATGATGCGGCCGTTCACGACCACGTCCACCGGCTCTCCGACCCGATGGTCGAGGGGAACGATCGCGCCTCGGCCGAGCTTCATCAGGTTGGCGACCGGCATCGTGGCAGAGCCGAGAACCACCTGAATGGTGACCGGAATGCGCAGGATCGAATCGAGGTTCTTGCCGCTGCCCAGCCTCTCGTCCTGCAGAGCTGAATTTTCGAAAGCGCCGTCCTGTTGCCACACGGCTTTATCCTGAGATTTGGGCTCGAAGGGGTTCGTCATGGGAATGGACCTTATGATTGTGATGCGCGGGTGAGGGATTGGGCTTGCTGGCGTGCGTCTTGAAGGAGGTGCTCGAGCTGGCTCGTGACGGCTTGGGCTTCCTCGATGCGCTTGCCGAGCAGGAGGAGGGTCTCCTTGCCTTCGGTGCCGAAGGCTGCGACAGCGCCCTGAGCGGCCACAAGGGCCGCGCCGGTCTTGTCGAAGATCTGCTGATACTCGGCATGGTACCGGTCGAGCCTCTTGAGCTTGCGATACATGACGGCGACCATGACGCTGGTGGTCACGAGAGCGAGGAACAGGATGGCGTTAGCGAGGGAGGACATCATCGAGAAACTCTTTTTCCTGGTCGATGAGCTCATCGACCTTCAGAACGTAGGACCCTTCCGACTGTCCGATATGACACCAGAAAAGACCCTGCTGATTGCTCTCAAGCTTGACTCGGCTGCGGGGGGTCGCCTGCAGTTCGATGACGTCTCCGATCTTGAGGTCGGCGATCTCCCCGAGGGAGAGGAACCTCTCCTCGAGAACGGCCTTGAGCGTAACCTCCGTCTTCTTCACCTCCGTGGCGATCTGCTTCATCCACCGGGGATCACGGCCGGATGATTCGCCCGTCACCACATGAGAGAGGGCTTTGCGCATCGGATTGAGAACCGACTGCGGAATGATGACGAACATTTCGCCGCCGCGGTTGAGCGCCTGGAGAAGGAACTTTGCCGCCACCGCCTGATTGTTCCGCCGCCCGATGACCGCGAAGTCCATACGGGTCTCGATGCGCTCGAGCTTGAACTTCGTATCGACGATCAGGGAGAACGATGCCTGGAGAGCCTTCGCAACGTGCTCGAAGAGGGTCTGGGCCATCCGGAGTTCGATGCTCGAGAAGCCACGCGCCTCCTCGACGGGAGGTTCGGAGCCGTCGGAACCGAAGAGCACCTCCACCATCGTATAGATGAAGTCCCGGTCGAAGCCGATCAGGATGTGGCTGTCCCATTCGGGCGCATGGAAGATGCCCGCGACGGCGTTCGCCTCGTACATCTCCAGAATTTCGGTGATGCGACCGCTCTCGAGCCCGCTGAGCGAGTAGTACATGGGCGATGCTGCCAAGTGGCGCAGGTGCTCGGCGCAACTGGTCGTCATGCGGTCGAAGATCACATGAAGCATCGGCAGGCGGTCGAGGGAGAGGCCTGCCGCATCCAGAAGCATGTCGCGGATGTCGTTGGCGCTATGGGCTCCGCTCATCATCATGCGGCCTCCTTCAGATCTTCGGAGCGGCCGCCGGTCGTCGTCGCGGTCTCAACCTCGTCGATGGTCGGCCGGTACTCCACGGAGATGCCCTTGCGGCCATGCTCCACGGCGATTTGCGGGAGAGCGCCGTTCATGTAGGCGATGAAGGCCTGCTTGACGATGACATAGACGCGGGTCTGCTTTTCTCGAGTCGCTTTCACCTTGTTCGCGAGCGGTGACAGGAAGGCATAGGAGATGAAGATGCCGCCGAAGGTTCCGACAAGCGCCGAGGCGATCAGCCCACCCAGAATGGTCGGCGACTGATCGATGGCGCCGAGCGCCTTCACGATCCCGAGGACGGCAGCCACGATCCCGAGGGCCGGGAGGGCCTCCGATACGGTGTTGATCGAGTAATACGGTTTCGTCCGGTCGCGCTTGAGGGTTGCGATTTCTTCTTCCATGAGCGCTTCGATCTCATGGGGACGCGCGTTGCCGATGATGATCAGCCGGGCATAGTCGCAGATGAAGAGCGTGAGATCCTTATCCTTGAGGACGCCCGGAAAGGCCTTGAAGATCTCGGATTCTTCCGGCTGGTCGATATGCCCCTCCACCTCGTTCCGCGGCTTGTTCTTCAGCTCCCGCATGAGGGCATAAAGGAGGCCGAGGATTGCGAGATAGTGATCCCTCTTCGGCACGGCTCCGGAGATGGCCTCGCGCGCGGCGCGGCCGGTGTCCTTCACCAGAGGCATGGGATTTGCGATGATGAATGTGCCGATCGCGATCCCGCAGATGATCACGTATTCCCAAGGCTGCCAAATGACGGCCAGATGACCGCCCATGGCGACATAGCCGCTCACAAGCGAGCCAATGGCGACTGCCAATCCGATCAAAACGCCCAAAGTCGCGGTCCTTTTATGAAAGTCCAACTTGTTGAGGATGTCTTAAACCCGGAGGCTTGCGCGAAGCTGGAAACCGGGGAGCAAGCCTCGTGCAAGGCTGTTCGACTACCCCTCGGGCCAAGTTCATGCGGCAAAAGGAATGCCGCGCCGTCAGGGCTGGCGCCATCGGGCCGCCCTCATGAGAAAAGGCCGGAGCTCCTCCATGCAATCCTCGCTTTATGTCGCGCTGTCCGCCCAGGTGGCCATGGAAAAGCGCCTGAACACGATAGCGAACAACGTTGCGAACATGAACACGGGCGGCTTCCGAGCGGACGAGGTCAAGTTCGAGGAAATCCTCTCGCTCGCAGCCAAGGAGAATGTGTCCTTCGCGTCGTCCGGGCAGAACTTCGTGTCACGGCGCGCGGGTCCCGTCGTGAAGACCGACAATCCCCTCGACGTCGCCATCCAGGGGGAGGCCTGGTTTGCCTTCAACGGGCCCAACGGGGCCGTCTACACCCGCGACGGCCGGTTCAAGATGAACGAGAACGGCGATCTTCTGACGGTCGAAGGCTATCAGGTTCTGGACGCGGGCGGCGCGCCCATCGCTCTCGATCCGATGGCGGGTTCGCCGACGATCGGGCGCGATGGAACGATCATGCAGGGCACCAACCAGGTTGGAGCCATCGGTCTGTTCAACCTGAGGAACGACAGCCGTCTCACCCGTTTCGGAAACTCCGGCGTCATGTCCAGCATTCCGGGAGAGGTCGTTCAGGATTTCAACTCCACCGGGGTTCAGCAGGGCTTCAGCGAGGGATCGAACGTCAATCCCGTTCTGGAAATGACCAAGATGATCGCGGTCCAGAGGAGCTTCGATAGCGCGGCCACGACCATCCAGGAAAGCGAATCGACCTTCATGGATGCCATCCGGACCCTTGGCCCCAGCTCCTGATGGCGGCGATGAACGCTCTCCAAAGGCTCGAGGAGTTCATCCTCACCGAAGGTGCCGGCAGGCGGAAGGTCCAGATCAGCGGAACCATCCGCGAGGTCAACCCGAGCTATTACCGGGTTGCCGGATTGTCCCAGTTCGTGAAGCTCGGCGATCGGGTCGGCTTTGAGGCTCATGGGAGGACGCAGGCCGGAGAGGTGGTGCGAATTGACGACGGCGGGATCACGATAAAGCCCTTCAACGGGCGGATCGAAGCCGGGATCGGAACGCCCGCCTTCATCCTGGGCGACACGGCCTTGAGCCCGGACCATAGCTGGCGCGGGCGCGTCATCAACGCTCTCGGCGATCCGCTGGACGACCTCGGTCCTCTGGTCACCGGCCACAGGCCGGTCCGGAACGATGCCGAGCCCCCGTCCGCCATGACGAGGGCCAGGGTGACGACTCCTCTGAAGACGGGCGTCAAGGCCATCGATCTGTTCACTCCCCTGTGCCAGGGACAGCGCATCGGCATCTTCGCGGGCTCCGGCGTCGGAAAGTCCACGCTCCTGACCATGCTCGCCAAGTGCGAGGGCTTCGACACGATCGTTGTCGCCCTTGTGGGAGAACGCGGCCGCGAAGTTCGGGAATTCCTGGAAGGACCCATTCACGCGAACCTGCACAAGTCGATCATGGTGGTGTCGACCGGCGACGAGAGCCCGATGATGCGGCGACAGGCTCCCCGAACGGCCGTGGCGCTGGCCGAGTACTTCCGTGATTGCGGCGACTCCGTCCTGCTCATCGTCGATTCGGTCACGCGATACGCCCATGCCGCCCGCGATGTCGCTCTGGCAGCCGGGGAGCCCGCCGTCGCCCGCGGCTATACGCCGAGCGTCTTCAGTGACCTGCCCCGGCTGCTGGAGCGGGCGGGGCCTGGGCAGGAGGGACGAGGATCCATCACGGGCATCTTCTCCGTCCTCGTCGACGGCGACGATCACAACGACCCGGTCGCCGACAACATTCGGGGCACGCTCGATGGTCACATCGTTCTGGATCGCGCCATCGCTGATCAGGGACGCTACCCGGCCATCAACGTCCTGGGGTCGATCTCGCGCCTGGCCGACCATGTCTGGTCCCCCGACCAGAAGGAACTGGTTCGCCGCCTCCGCGGGCTGATTGCCCGCTACGAGGACACACGGGATCTCAGGCTCATGGGCGGCTATCATCCCGGCAACGATCAGGAACTCGACCAGGCGGTCGTGCTCGTCCCGAAGATCTACGAAGCGCTCAGGCAGGATCCGTCCATGCCCGCCAGTCGCGACGCCTTCATGGATCTGGCGCAGGCCCTCAAGCAATAGGGTTGTCCACCTCTCATATGACGACTGGATCGAATACAGCCTCACGCAAGCGTCATGGTGTTAGGTCCGGTTTGAAACCGTAGGAGCTTCAGATGAGTCTTTATGGCGTTCTTCGTAGTGGCGTTTCTGGCATGAACGCTCAGTCGAACAAGTTGGGTACCGTTGCGGAGAACATCCAGAACTCGAGCACGACCGGATACAAGCGAGCTTCGACGGAATTCTCGTCCCTCATCCTTCCCTCGAGCGAAGGCAACTACAATTCCGGCTCCGTCACGAGCAGGGTTCGCTATACGATCGCCGACCAGGGCCCGATCGCCTATACGACCTCGGCATCCGACCTTGCGATCTCCGGCAACGGCTTCTTCGTGGTGACCGATCCGGGCGGATCGCCGTACCTGACCCGCGCGGGCAACTTCGTGAAGGACGGGCGGACGGGCAATCTCGTGAATGCCTACGGGTTCACGCTCATGGGCTACAAGCTCGGCGCAGGGGCCGTGAACCCTTCCCTGAACAGCCTCGACGGCGTCGAGCCGGTCAACATGTCCTCCTTCGCCATGCAGGCGAGCGGGTCGACGAAGGGGTCCTTCAAAGGCAACCTGCCTGACGGTGAGCCTGTCATTGCTCCCCCGGCCACGGTCAGCAAGCAATCGTCGCTTCAGGTCTATGACAAGGTGGGCAATCCGATCAAGATTGACATCTCTCTGACGAAGACCAGCGATACGCAGTGGACCATCAGCGTCGCGAACGGAACGACCAGCGATCCGCTGACTGGAACGACCTCAATGACCCTGACTTTCGATGCGGATGGCCAACTGACCGGCCCGTCCGTACTGAACTTCGGCATCCCCGGTGGCGAGCCCTTCGCCCTCGACATGGCCGGCATGACGCAGCTCGCCGGCGAGTACAACGTCACCGGCGAGGCCAACGGCAATGCGCCGTCCGCCGTGAAGGACGTCGAGTTCGCGTCTGACGGCACCGTCTACGCCGTCTATGAGGACGGAACCCGCGTCGGGGCCTATCGGATCCCGCTCGCCAACGTGTCGAGCCCGGACAACCTGAGCCCTCGCGCCGGCAACGTCTACGAGACGACGGCCGCATCCGGCGGCTATCAGGTCGGATTCCCTGAGATGTCGGGCTTCGGGTCGATCGCGTCGGGCGCCCTCGAAGGATCGAACGTCGATATCGGCACCGAGCTGACGGCGATGATCGAGGCTCAGACCAGCTACACGGCCAACTCCAAGGTTTTCCAGACCGGATCCGAACTGCTCGACGTCCTGATGAACCTGAAGCGGTAATCGTTGGAGAGTCCTTGATCCATGTCTCTGTCAGTAGCCTACAACACGGCACGGTCGTCGCTTCTAGCGTCGCAATCCCAGATGGCGACGGTCTCGCGCAACATCACCGGGGCGTCCGATCCAAGCTATTCGCGCAAGATCGCCACGCTGGTGACTCAAGGGGGCGCGGCCCGCGTCGTGACCTTGAGAGCCAGCGATGCGGCGCTCCTGTCGAAAATGCTCGAGACCACATCCGACGCGGCAACCCAGAAGGCGCTGCTGGAAGGGCTGGAGAAGCTGAGCCAGACCGTGGGCGACACGGAACTCGACGAGTCCCTCGCCGCCCGCATCGGAGCCTTGGACGGCGCCCTCAAGCAATATGCCAATGCTCCCGACAATTCGCAGTACGCCAGGGCGTTCGTCACGGCCGCCACCAACATGGCGTCGAGCCTGAATCAGGCCACATCGGCCGTTCAGGCCGTGCGGCTTGAAGCCGACGGCAAGATCGGGGACTCCGTCGCCCGCATCAACGACCTCCTGGCGAAGTTCGAAAAGGCCAACCAGCAGGTCGTGAGCGGCTCCGCGCTCGGGGCCGACGTCACCGACGCCATGGATACCCGCGACAGCCTGATCGCCCAGCTGTCCGAGGAAATCGGCGTGACCGTCGTGCCGCGGGCCGGCAACGACATCGCTCTCTATACCGACAGCGGCGTTCCGCTGTTCGACAAGACGGCCAGGCAGGTCAAGTTCGACCAGACAAACGTCTACGCTCCCGGCACAGTCGGCAAGGCCGTGTCCATCGACGGCATTCAGGTGACCGGCCCGGGGGCCCTGATGCCCCTCAATTCCGGCAACCTCGTCGGGCTGGTGGCAGTGAGGGACGACGTCGCCGTGACCTACCAGCGTCAGCTCGACGAACTCGCGCGGGGCCTCATCGAGGCCTTCGCGGAGAAGCATCAGACCGACGCATCCCAGCCCGATCTCCCAGGCGTATTCACGTTTCCGGGCGCATCAGGCGTTCCCGCATCGCCGGCCACGACAGGCTTGGCAGGCCTGATCAGGGTGACGGACGAGATCGATCCGGCGAAGAGTGCGACTGGTACCTTCGCTAACATTCGTGATGGCGGGATCAACGGCGCGGCCTACCGCTACAATCCCGATCCCGACAATGCGGCCTTCTCCGGCCGTCTGTACGCACTCGTCGGAGAGATGTCGAAGGAGCGGACGTTCGACAAGACCCTCGGTCTTGGGGAGACCGTGTCCCTGCGGGAATTCGCTCAGGGATCAGCTAGCTGGGTCGAGTCGTCGCGCCAGAGCGCCGACCAATCGCTGGATTATCGGAATACGCTCCTGGGACATGCATCGGAAGCGCTCTCGAACGCCACCGATGTCAACGAGGATGATGAAACGGCCCTGATGCTGCAGCTCGAGAAGTCCTACTCGGCTTCCGCGAAGCTGATCTCCGTGATCGACCAAATGATCAAGACCCTTCTGAACGCGGTGGGTTAGACATGAAAACCACATTCATCTCGACCGTGACGTTGTGGAATTCCCCCCGATCGTCGCTCGACAGGCTTCAGGAGAGCCTCACGAAGGCTAACACGGAGCTGACGACAGGCCGGCACGCGGATGTCGGGCTCGCTCTCGGATACAAGGTCGGAGAATCGCTCTCCCTGCGCCAGCAGCGGGCGGAGATCGACACGCTGACCGATAGCAACAGTGTCGCTCTTCAGCGCATCAAGACGACAGATGATGCCCTGAACAGCATTCGGGACGATGCAACGAAGTTCCGGGATGCACTCGTAGGATTGCCGCTCAATCCTCCAGTGGAGATCATCAAGAACCAGGCAGAAGCCTATCTGAGCAGCCTGATTTCCAACCTCAACACCTCGGTTGGCGGTCAGTTCGTTTTCGGCGGAATCAACACCAAAGCGGATCCTGCAAACGACTACGCAGGCGGTGGACCACCTTCCCTCAAGGATCTGGTCGCGGGGGCATACTCTGCTCCGACAGCGTCGGGTGGTTTCAACATTCCGCAGAGTGACCCGGCTGTCTCGGGGATCACGGCGGATGATATGAATGATTTTCTCGACGGGCCGTTCAAGGCGATCTTCGAAGGGACCGGCTGGAGCGCACTCTCGAATGCGTCCGACCAGAACATTCAGAGTCTGATCTCGCCGACGGAGAAGGTCGAGACATCCACCAACGCAAATACGACTCCCATGCGGCAGGTCGCGATGGCATACACGATGATCTTCGATCTCGGGATCGAGACATTGAGCCCTGCCGCCCGGAACGTCGTGCTCAAGAAAGCGATCGACGTTCTTTCGACGGCTGTCTCTGGCCTGATTGACGTGCAGGCGACCCTCGGAACAACGCAGGCAAAGACCGATACTGCGACCGAGAGAATGGCATTGCAGAAGTCGATCTACGACGAGCGAATCGGTCACTTGGAATCCGTCGATCCGACGGAGGCCAAAGTCCGTGTCGACCAGCTCATGACACAGATCCAAACCTCCTATTCCCTGACTGCTCAGCTCAAGCAGCTGAGCCTCATCAACTATCTCTAGTATCGGGTTCAGTCGATGTATCGATTTTCATATGCAGAAGTTGTCGAAGACGCTCCTAGAGAATGCCGGCAGCGTGAATATGAGGTCTTCGATCACGCGATCGGCCTCCTGAAGGCTGCCGAGGGACGGCCTTCCCGATCGCCCGAGGTGAACGACGCCATGGAATTCCTCCAGCGCCTGTGGACTGCCTTCGTCCAAGACCTGGCGCATCCGGACAACGAGTTGCCCGACAAGCTTAAAGCCCAGCTCATTTCGATCGGGTTCTGGGTCATGCGCGAAACCAGCCGCGTCGCGCTGGGCGAGCACAACGACCTGAACGCGCTCATCGATATCAATACCATGATCCAGGAGGGTCTGAGATGAAAGCCAAAATGAGATTCTCCCTGAAGGCCGGCGAGCGCATCTTCATCAACGGGGCCGTTCTGACCGTGAGCCAGAAGGTGACCTTGAGCCTCCTGAACGAGGCCCGCTTCCTCCTGGAGAGCCATGTCCTCCAGGTGGCGGATGCGACCACTCCGATGCGCCAGCTCTACTTCGTCGTGCAGTCGCTCCTGATCAACCCTCAGGAAGCCGGAAAGGTCATGGGCGCGTTCCGCAAGCTGCACGATGCCCTGATCACGGTCGCGACCGACGACGGCGTGAAGGATTCGCTCCGCAAGGTCGGGGACCTCGTGGAAGCGGACCGCACGTTCGAGGCGCTCAAGCTCATCCGGACCCTGTTCGAGCCGATCGAGGCTCATCCATCCGCACCCGCCGAAGCCGCTGCGGTTCAAGCAGCATAATTCAGGAGCCCCACGATGAACGTCTCCTCGATTTCAAACAATATCGCAACGCAGCGGACGGCCACGACCGAGACGTCCTCGACGGCGAGTTACGACAACTTCCTGAAATTGCTGCTCACGCAGATGAAGAACCAGGATCCGACCGAGCCCATGAAGTCGACCGACTACATGGCCCAGCTCGCGACCTTCTCCCAGGTCGAGCAGACCGTGAAGAGCAATTCCAAGCTCGATGCGCTGCTTTCGTCCTCGACATGGGCCCAGGCCGACAGCGTCATCGGCCGTACGGTCTCGACCGCTGACGGCAAGATCTCCGGCGAGGTCCTGTCCGTCACGATCGCCAGCGACGGCGCGGTGGCCAAGCTCAAGGGCGGAGAGCAGATTCTCCTTGGCCCCGGCATCGTGGTGAGCTGACGATGAACGAGGTCGATGCCCTGGAGCTTGTCCGGGCAGCCATCTGGACCGTCATCATTGCGGCGGGGCCGGCCGTTGCCGCCGCAATGATCATCGGAATCGTCATCGCGCTTGTTCAGGCACTGACGCAGATCCAGGAGGTCACCCTTACGTTCATTCCGAAGATCATCGCCATTCTGGTGGTCGCGCTCGTCACCGGTTCCTTCGTCGGATCGCAGATCTTCGCCTTCACCGAACTGGTCTACGGCAAGATTGTAACAGGGTTCTAGATCCCGGCCTTGTCGGCTGGTGCGATGTGGGTCTCCCCGTCCAGGCGAATGAGCGACCCTCGCGCAAGCTTCGTGGTTCATGTGTGTGTCTGATCGTTCATTCGTTGAGCTGGCAGGCACATGGAAGCAAGTGAAATAACGGCCCTGGGGCGTAGCAGGGACCTGGCATTCGCCGGCGCGGTCGTCGGCATCCTCGCCATTCTCTTCCTCCCGATCCCGCCGATCGCGATCGATATGGGCCTCGCCCTCTCGGTTGCCCTCTCCGTCCTGATCCTGATGGTGGCGCTCTGGATCCAGAAGCCCCTCGAGTTCTCGGCCTTTCCCACCGTGCTCCTCATAGCAACGTTGTTGCGTCTTGCACTGAGCATCGCGTCGACCCGCCTCATCCTGTCCGACGGCCATAAAGGCGTCGATGCGGCCGGCCACGTGATCAGCGGCTTCTCGCAGTTCGTGATGAGCGGCGACTTCGTCATCGGTATCGTGGTCTTCATCATCCTGATCACGGTCAACTTCCTTGTCATCACGAAAGGTGCAACCCGTATCGCCGAAGTGGGCGCGCGATTCACGCTCGACGCCATTCCCGGCAAGCAGATGGCCATCGATGCCGATCTGTCGGCCGGACTCATTGACGAGAAGGAAGCCCAGCAGCGCCGGCGTGAGCTCGAAGAGGAGAGCGCCTTCTTCGGATCCATGGACGGTGCCTCCAAGTTCGTTCGCGGCGAGGCCGTCGCAAGCCTGATCACGATCGCCGTCAACATCTTTGGCGGCATCGTCATCGGCGTCACGCGCCATGGCATGCCTCTGTCCAAGGCTGCCGATGTCTTCGTCCAGCTCTCGGTCGGCGATGGACTGGTCAGCCAGATCCCGGCGCTCGTCGTCTCCCTGGCCGCAGGCCTTCTGGTGTCGAAGGGCGGAACGAGGGGGCAGGCGCAGCAGGCCGTGCTCGGGCAGCTTGGCGCCTATCCCCGGGCCCTCATGGTCGCCGCCGCCCTGATGTTCGTCTTTGCCATCGTTCCCGGCTTGCCGATGCTCCCGTTCCTGGTGCTCGGCTGCTGCATGGGCTTCATCGCCTACTCGATTCCCAAGCAGAGAGCCGAGCAGGAAGCCAAGGCTCAGGCCAAGCTCGCGCAGGAGCAGCAGAAGACCCTTCTGGAGTCGCGGGATACGGTCAAGGAATCCCTGAAGCTCGCCGAGATCGAGCTCTGCCTGGGCAAGCATCTGGCCTCCCATCTCGCAAGCGCCCATGGGGATCTGGCTCATCGCGTTAGCAAGATGCGCAAGAAGTTTGCTCAGGACTACGGCTTCGTCCTGCCGGACGTGAAGCTCTCCGACAGCCTCATGATTCCGCCCAAGAGCTATCAGATCAAAATCCACGGAACCGTCATCGCCACCCAGGAGGTCCGCCCGGGCGATCTTCTCGTCGTGCTCGGCGACGGCCCGATGCCCGACGTGCCGGGCGACGAGGTGCGGGAGCCGGCCTTCGGCATGAAGGCCATGTGGGTGTCGGATGTGTATCTGAGCGAGATCAAGCGACAGGGCTTCCAAGCCGTCGATGGAGCGTCGGTCCTCCTCACTCACCTGAGCGAGGTGATCCGCAACAACCTGCCGCAGCTTCTGTCCTATAAGGACGTGCGCAACCTGCTGGATGGCCTGGACTCCGAGTACAAGCGCCTGCTCGACGACATCTGTCCCTCGCAGATCTCCTATTCCGGTCTCCAGTCGGTCCTGAAGCTCCTGCTGGCGGAGCGGGTCTCGATCCGCAACCTGAGCCTGATCCTCGAGGCGATCGCCGAGATCGCTCCCCATGCCCGGAGGGCCGAGCAGCTGGTGGAGCATGTGCGGGTCCGGATCGCCCAGCAGATCTGCGGCGATCTCGCCGAGGGCGGTGCCCTGAACGTCTTGAGGCTCGGCAACAAGTGGGATATCGCATTCCATCAAAGCCTGAAGCGGGACGCCAAGGGCGACGTGGTCGAGTTCGACATCGATCCCAGGCTCGTGGAGCAGTTCGGGACGGAAGCGTCCGATGCCATCAAGACCCGCATGGGCCAGGTTCATACCTTCGCGGTCGTGACGGCGCCGGATGCGCGCCCCTATGTGCGCATGATCATCGAGCGCATGTTCTCGTCCCTGCCGGTTCTCTCGCATCTGGAAATCGCCCGCGGCCTGGAGGTCAATTCGCTTGGTACGATCTCGTGACCCAGCTGACCCCCGAGATCCTGCTGGCGATCTTCCTGATCTTCTGCCGGATCGGCGGTTGCCTGATGATGGCTCCGGGATTCTCGAGCAGCCGGATCCCAATGCAGGTTCGCCTCTTCATCGGCCTGGCCACCAGCTTGGCGCTGGCGCCGGTTCTTCTCGAGAAGGTTCAGGCCGGCATCGCCTCCCAGGCGCCTGCGGCCATCCTGGTCTATATCGCCTCGGAGCTGCTGACCGGCCTCCTGATCGGCCTCCTGGGACGCGTGTACTTCTTCGCCCTGCAATCCATGCTGAGCGCCGTCGCGATGGCGCTGAGCTTCGGCATGCCGGGCGCCCCGATCGATGAGGCGGAGCCCCTTCCTGCGATCGGCTCGTTCATCATGATGGTGGCAACCGCCGTCCTGTTCCTGTCGGATCTCCACTGGGAGGTGTTTCGCGGCCTTGTCGATTCCTACTCGCGGCTTGCGATGGGCGAGGGACTGGGCACCAGGCTGTCGCTGACGCAGCTGGTGGACCAGATCGGCGTCGCCTTCGTGCTCGCCCTCAGGATCAGCAGCCCCTTCATCCTCTATTCCGTGATCGTCAATCTCGCGGTCGGCCTCACGAACAAGCTCACGCCTCAGATCCCGGTGTACTTCCTGGCGACCCCCATCGTCATGGTCGGCGGATTGCTGATCGTGTACTTCGCGGCTAGCGATTATGTGCTTCTCTTCATGGAGGCGTTCTCGACTTGGCTTCGGAACGGATAGGCCCATGAAGCAGAGGGTCCGCAAGATCGAACGAATTCTGAAGGTTCAGCAGCATCTCCAGAAAGAGGCCGAGCTGAGGCTCGCCACGCTCGAGCGGGAAGCGACCGAGCTCAAGACCGCCCAGGAGACGCTCATCCGGACGATGAACGATCACGAGACCTTGCATGGCCTCTTCGTCGACGTCACGGCCAAGCGCCTCCAGGGGCTGGCGTCCCAGGCGAGCAAAGTGGACAAGGCGAAGGCGGCGCAGAAGGCCATGACCATCGATCGCGCCATGCAGGCGAAGCGCACGGAAAAGATGCTGACCGGCCTGAAGGATCAGGAGCGCCGCGTGGCGGAGAAGAAGGACCTCGCCACGATCCTCGAAGGGCTCGCGAAAGACGACAGCGCAAGCTTCCCGTAAGCTAGCCGGGTTACACCTTGCCTCGAGTGTAGAAACCTGAAGAGATGCGAGATGGCGATCAGCCCGCCCTCCGATATTGTCAACGACGTCGCAAGAGCGGCGGATCCCGCGCGCTACCAGGCGGCCGCGCAGAAGCTCCTCGACGGTGCATCGGCGGTGGACGGAGCCAGCTTCGAGGACGCGGTGAAGTCCGTGGCCGGCCAGCCTCTCATGGCGTCCGGCGCCGATGTCTATACCCTGCGCAATTCGCTTCGCAACGACGCCGAGTCGGCCAGCGCCGCCCGGACGAAGAAGGCGCACCAGGAGTTCGAGGCCTATATTCTTCAGACCTTCGTGGAGTCCATGCTCCCGAAGGACGCGGAGAATACCTACGGCAAGGGAAATGCGGGCTCGATCTGGAAATCCATGATGGCCGAGCAGATCGGCGCGCAGATTTCGAAGGCGGGCGGCATCGGCATCGCGCAGCACGTCCTCGGCACCCGGGCGACCGGACCGTCGGCCGACATCCCGGCTCCTCGGCCGATGCCGCCGTTCTCGACCAAGATTTGACCTCAGAGCGCACGACGGCAAGAGCGTCCGACCGTCGCCAGAAAGCAGGAACCACCATGATGCTGATGAAGTCCCTGGACCGACTCGAAGAAACGCTGGACATGGAAACCGCCGCTCTCATGGCGCGCGACCTGTCGAACCTGGACGAGTTCAACCGGCGCAAGAGCCAATGCCTGCTCGAAATCAGCCGGATCGTCCGCACGGCCGAGATCCACGCGCTCGATCAGAAGGCGACGAAGCGCCTGCAGGATCTCCGGGCCAAGATCGAGACCAACCAGGACATCCTGCGGCGCCACATGCAGGCTGTCCAGGAGGTTGCGAGCATCATTTCGACCGCGATCCAGAACGCTGAATCCGACAGCACGTATTCGGTGCACATGAACAAGGCGGGCTTCGGCGCATGATGAAGAACGTCATGGCGGGCTTCTGGGTCTGCGCGGTCACGCTGGCGTCCTGCTATGCGGCCGTGACCTGGACGGTCGGCATGGCGCCCGCGGAGGAGAAGGGAAGTTACGAAGGGCTGCAGTACAAGAAGCTGCCGCCCATGAACATCCCGATCGTCGCGGAAGGAGCCGTGCAGGGTTACGTGATCGCAAATCTTGTCTTCACGGCGGACGCCAAGACCCTGCGCGAGATCTCCGTGCCGCCCGAAGCCTTCATTCAGGACGAAGTCTTCCGCCACGTCTACGCCGACGAGACGCTCGATTTCAAGAAGCTCTCCCGGTACAACGTCAACGGCATGATCGGCAACGTCCGCGAGAAGATCAACAAGCGCCTGGGGGCCGAGATCGTCAAGGAGATCCTGGTCGAGAATTTCAACTTCGTGGATAAATCCGATATTCGCTCCTAGCGCGCCGGTCCAGCCGGTGCGGCAGGGCGCTGACGCCTGGAAAGATTTTTATGACCCATTGCCTGATCATTGATGATTCCCGTGTGATCCGAAAGGTGTCCCGCGACATTGTCGAGGGCCTTGATATTCGTGTCTCCGAAGCCGAGAACGGCGAGGCGGGCCTCAAAGCCTGCCGGAGCGAGATGCCGGACGTGATCCTCCTTGACTGGAACATGCCCGTCATGGACGGCTACAGCTTCCTCAAGGCGCTGCGCAGCACGCCGGAAGGCCTGTCTCCGAAGGTGGTCTTCTGCACGACGGAGAACGGCCTCGACCATATCACGCGGGCCCTGGAGGCGGGCGCGGACGAATATGTCATGAAGCCGTTCGACAAGGATATCCTCGCCGCCAAGCTCCAGGGGCTCGGTGTTCTTCCCGCATCGCATTCGGCGTGAGACGATGTCCCATTCTCCCTTATCTCAGACAAGCCCCGCACCCGGCCGCCTCACCCGGGTGATGATCGTCGACGACAGCGCGGTGATCCGCGGCATGATCGGCCGATGGCTCACGGAAGCCGGCGGCTTTGACATCGTGGCGACCGCCTCGAACGGCCGGATGGCCGTCGATGCGGCGGAGCGCTCGAAGCCCGAGATCATCCTGCTCGACATCGAGATGCCGGAGGTGGACGGCCTCGCGGCCCTGCCGATGATCCTGAAGGCGCATCCGGCCAGCAAGGTGATCGTGATCTCGACCCTCACCCAGAGGAATGCCGAGATCTCCCTGAAATGTCTCTCGCTCGGCGCGGTTGATTATCTGGCGAAGCCGGAGAGCGCCCGCGCGGCCGGCGCGGCGGCGGATTTCCGCCGCGACCTCGTGGACAAGCTCCGAGCCCTGAGCGAGACGAAGGTCCGACCGGCGAGAACCTTTGTGGCACCCGCGCCGGCCATCCTTTCGCCGGCGCCGGTTCCTCTCCCGCGGCCGAGCGCCACCAGGCCGCAATGCCTTCTCATCGGGTCGTCCACGGGCGGTCCGCGCGCCGTCGAACGCGTGCTCCTCGATTTGAAGCCGGCGCTCACGACGGTCCCGGTACTGATCGTGCAGCACATGCCGGCGATGTTCACGGCCGTCTTCGCCGAGCACCTGCAGACGCTGTTGTCCGTTCCGGCCCGCGAGGGGCGCGACGGAGACGTGGTGGCGCCCGGCATGATCCTGGTCGCTCCCGGCGGACGGCACATGGGCGTGCTGTCGTCCGGCGGCAAGACGACGATCCGTCTCAACGACGGGCCGCCCGAGAATTTCTGCCGCCCGGCCGTCGACGTACTGTTCCGGGAGGCCGCCGCGATCTACGGCGCCTCGGCGCTCGCCGTCGTGCTGACCGGCATGGGCTCGGACGGCACGCAGGGCGCACGCTTCCTCACCAAGGCGGGCGCGACCGTGATCGCCCAGGACGAAGCGACGAGCATCGTCTGGGGCATGCCGGGCAGCATCGTAAAGGCGGGCCTCGCCCACGAGGTTCTTCCCCTGGAATCCATCGGCCGTTCCCTGAAGGGCCTCATCACCGGAGCGTCGAAATGACCGAGGCCGAATTCGAAGCCCTGCGCGTCTTCCTGAAGGCCCGGTCCGGCCTGGCGCTATCCCCGGACAAGCGATACCTCGTCGAGAGCCGCCTCTCGTCCGTGTGCACGCGCTTCAAGCTCGAGACCCTGTCGCATCTCGTGCGGGAGATCAGGACCGGCCGCTCGATCGCCCTCGAAAAGGCGACCATCGAGGCGATGACCACGAACGAGACCTTCTTCTTCCGGGACAAGACCCCGTTCGACCTCTTCCAGGACGTGCTGCTGCCCAAATACCTCAAGGAGCGAGCCGCGAGCCGCCGGCTGCGGATCTGGTGCGCGGCGGCCTCGAGCGGCCAGGAGCCCTATTCGCTCGCGATGCTCCTGAAGGAGGCCTCCGCCCGCATGCCGGGCTGGCACATCGACATCGTGGCGTCCGACATCTCGACCGAGGTGCTGGAGAAGGCGAAGGCCGGCCTCTACAACCAGTTCGAAGTGCAGCGCGGATTGCCGATCCGGCTCCTCGTGAAATATTTCACCCAGGTGGGAGACCAATGGCAGATCGCGCCCGAGATCCGCGCCATGGTGGATTTCCGCTACCTCAACCTGCTCGACGATTTCGGCCGCCTCGGCCCGTTCGACATCGTCTATTGCCGAAACGTGCTGATCTATTTCGACGCGCCCCTCAAGGCCGACGTCCTGCGCCGCATCTCCACCGTCATGGCGCCGGACGGCTCGCTCCTGCTCGGAGCGTCCGAGACCGTGCTCGGCGTCACGGATGCCCTGACCCTCGATCCGGCCCATCGCGGCCTCTACACGAAGGCCGCCTCGGTGGCGGCAGCCGCGACTCCAAGGGCGATCGGCATGCGCTGACGCGGGGCAGGGCGCCACCCGGGCGCGGAGGGTGCGGCCGGCAGAACCTGAACGGACGAGAAGGGCGGTTCGCAAGAACCGCCCTTCTCGTTTTTTCCATCGGCTCTCCCGTCACGCGCCATGCACGGTTAACCATAAACCTTGTGCTGCCGTTAGCCATTCAGCAAATCGTTAAGGTAAACGCAAGAGTTGGGCAGTGAACCGACCGTTGTCGTTTGACGATCTCGGGGGTGTTCTTCTACAAATGCTCTCAGGCGCAGAGAGAACATACAACTCGAACGCGTTGAGACAGCACTATAGAGAGCCTTTACTTCAGGCTCGGCATGACGCCGTTCTATTTTACCGGTTCAAGCCCGGATGCATGTGAACAGCGGATCGATCTTTCTCGAGGCATGATGCCACTCCGCTGGGTCGGTTAGATTCCGACATTCCCTGAACAATCCTCATCATTCAAGGAACACACACATGGCTTCCATTCTCACCAATGCCTCCGCTCTGACCGCCCTGCGCAACCTCGCCAACACGCAGAACGCCCTGAGCAAGACCCAGAGCCAGATCTCCACCGGCCTCAAGGTGGCGTCCGCGTCCGACAACACCACCAACTGGTCGGTGTCGACGCAGATGAAGACCGACAACAGCGTCATCGGCACCATCAAGGACACGCTGAAGCAGAACAGCGACCTCGTGAACACCGCCTCGACGGCCATCGACAACTTGGTTTCCTCGATCGAGAAGATCAAGGTCGAGTTGACCAAGGCCAAGGACGTGAAGGACGGCAACTATGATGCCATCAACAAGTCGCTCGAGAAGCTCGGCGCCGAGATCGATGGAGTTCTTGACAACGCAGCCCTCAATGGCGTGAACTTGCTCGACGGCTCGATCACGGGTGGCTCCATCTCGATGGTGTCCGGTTGGGCCGGCGGCACGGGAACCGGTGCTGGCTTCAAGACCATCGACGTCACGCTGTCGGCTCTTGGCGGCACTTCCGGCGCTCTGACGAGCGGTACGGTTGCGGTCAACAACATCACCGTCTCGGCTACAAACGTCGACGCGGCTGCGTCTGCGGTGGAAACGGCTCTCGAGACGACCCGTAACTTCGCCACCGAGCTCGGCGCGGCCAAGAACCAGATCGAGGCGCAGTCGAAGTTCCTGGGCGTGCTCAGCGAGTCGATCACGAACAGCGTCAGCACCATGGTCGACGCGGACATGAACGAGGCTTCGACCCGCCTGCAGGCCCTGCAGACGCAGCAGCAACTCGGCGTGCAGTCGCTCTCGATCGCCAACCAGAACAGCCAGATGATCCTGCGCCTCTTCCAGTAAGAGCCTGAGACATCAGCGAAGGAAGGCCCTGCCTCATGCGAGGCGGGGCCTTTTTCTGATTTGGGAGTGGAGCGGACGGGTCGTGCCGATGCAAGACTTCGAATGCGAAGTATTAATCCCAGATCTTTCGTTCGCAAGACGGGCTCCTGCTAGCCGCGTGTCTTCTGTAGAAAGTTAACGAAAAGTAAATTTCGGCAAAAATGCATTAGGATTAATTATTATGCTTGACGCGGCGAAAGGATGTCCGTATTGAATTGCGCATGGACGCGACGAGATCGAGACATCGATCAGCCGCGCTAAGACAGCACTGTGGAGAGCCATTCTTTCAGGCTCGGCATGACGCCACTCCACTTTATCGGTTCAAGCCCGGATGCATGTGAACAGCGGATCGATCTTTCTCGAGGCATGATGCCACTCCGCTGGGTCGGTTAGATTCCGACATTCCCTGAACAATCCTCATCATTCAAGGAACACACACATGGCTTCCATTCTCACCAATGCCTCCGCTCTGACCGCCCTGCGCAACCTCGCCAACACGCAGAGCTCCCTGAACAAGACCCAGAGCCAGATCTCCACCGGCCTCAAGGTGGCGGCGGCTGCCGACAACACCACCAACTGGTCGGTGTCGACGCAGATGAAGACCGACAACAGCGTCATCGGCACCATCAAGGACACGCTGAAGCAGAACAGCGACCTGCTGAACACCGCTTCCTCGGCCATCGACGGTCTGGTCTCCGCAATCGATAAGATCAAGGTCGAACTGGCCAAGGCCAAGGACGTGAAGGACGGCAACTATGATGCCATCAACACCTCGCTCGCCAAGATCGGCGCCGAGATCGATGGCATTCTCGGCAATGCTTCCTTGAACAACGTGAATCTGCTCGACGGCTCGATCGGCGCTACTATGTCCATGGTCTCCGGCTGGGCCGGCGGCACGGGAACCGGTGCTGGCTTCAAGACGATCGACGTTACCTTGACGGATCTTGGTGGCACTGGTACCGGCGCTCTGACCAGCGCTGTGACTCCATCCACGATGGCTGTCAATGCGATCAGCATTGGTGCTGCGACTGACGTCGACACGGCTGCGACGGCGGTGGAAGCGGCTCTCGAGACGACCCGTAACTTCGCCACCGAGCTCGGCGCGGCCAAGAACCAGATCGACGCGCAGTCGAAGTTCCTGGGCGTGCTCAGCGAGTCGATGACCAACAGCGTCAGCACGCTCGTCGATGCCGACATGAACGAGGCTTCGACCCGCCTGCAGGCCCTGCAGACGCAGCAGCAGCTCGGCGTGCAGTCGCTCTCGATCGCCAACCAGAACAGCCAGATGATCCTGAAGCTCTTCAACTAAGAGCCTCCTGATCGCTGACCATGAGGCCCCGTCTTGCGAAAGGCGGGGCCTTCTTTTTGGACCGCTCGCGGATCGCTGAGCCATGATCACTTCATTCCATCGCACATCCGTCCTGGTGCTCGCGGGCACGCTCGGGCTGATCGCTCCCGGATTCCCGGCCATCTCGGCGACGTCTGGCTCGCACCGGACGTGGAGCTACGCCCTCCAGGCCGACCAGAGCGGGCTCCCGACCCGGGCGCTGGCGCAGGTCAGGGGGGAGGAGGGGAGTTCCCTCTGGCTGTCCTGCACGAGGGTGGCCGGCGAGGAGGGCGAACCGCTCCAGGTCGCCGTCGCCGCCACCGTGACGCAGCGGGCTTATCTCGGCCCGAGCGATCCCCGCGGGCGCAGCACCGTCTACTGGCTCGACGATCGCCCGCCGGAGGTGGCCCACTGGATCTACCGGGACCGCTACGGGCAATTGCGCGGCGAGGGGGAGGTCATGGGCTTCGCGGCAAGCCTCGCGACAGCCCAGACGCTTATCGTGGAGCTTGCCAATTACCGCCTCGAGCCGCAGAGCGTGAAGTTCGCTCTCGTCCCTGAGGAAACCAAGGCGATCACCGAGCGGTTCGCGAAGGATTGCCGATCCATCGCGACGGCTCAGGATTGATGCGCGGCCCACGGGAACCGGGCCGAAGGAGTGACCCATGATCAGCACCATGACCCGCTACCAGATGTTGCAGACCAACACGGCGCTGACGAAGACGATCACCCAGAACGATGCGATGGTGAAGCGCGATACGGAATACTACTTGGCGAACATCTCGAAGGTGAAGACCATCGACGATTTCGTGAAGGATTACCGGCTGTTCAGCTATGCCATGAAGGCCTATGGCCTGGACGACATGATCTACGCCAAGGCCTTCATGAAGAAACTGCTCACGGAAGGGGTCAAGTCGACCACGAGCATGGCGAACAAACTGGTCGATCCGCGCTACAAGGAATTCGCCAAGGCGTTCGACTTCGCGGCGAAGGGCGACAAGGCGACCTCCGCGGCCAGCGCGACCACGGAAGCCGTCAGCAACTACTACCAGCAGACACTGGAGGCCAAGGAAGGCGAGCAGAACGAAGGCGTGCGGCTGGCGCTCTATTTCAAGCGCAAGGCGTCCGGCGTCACCTCGACGATGGGCCTGCTGGCGGATAAGCGTCTTCTGAAGTTCATGCAGACGACGTTCAACATCCCAACCGAAGCCTCCAAGGCGAGCATCGATCTGCAGGTCCGCAACCTGGAAAAACACATCAACGTCAAGGATCTCCAGGACCCCAAGAAGGTCGACAAGCTGATCCAGCGCTTCTCCGCCATGTGGGACATGAACAACTCCACCCTGGAAGAGGTCGCGCCGGTTCTGACCCTGTTCTCCGAGCCTACGGATGTCGGCATCAGCGTCGATCTGATGATGAGCATCACCAAGCTCCGGCGCGGCGGCTTCTGATCACCCCTTCGCGACGACGACGTCGACCACGGTCTGTTCCGAGACCGGCACCGCGTCGGTGGGCGCGTTCACCACGAAGACGCCGCTGCAGACAGTCGTGAGCTTGCGGATTGGCGCGTGGTGCTTGTCGGCACCGATCAGGTAGTTCACTGTGTAATAGGGCTCGCCGCCCACATAGGCGGTCTGCCGGCTCTCGAAGATGTAGCCGATCTGGGTCGGGCTGATCCGGTAAATTGTCCGCGGCGGTCCCCAGGCGGCGATGCGCGCCGAGATGGGCTTTCCGATATAGTCCGAGCACGATAGGGCGAGGGCTTCCTGGGTCGCTGGCACGCAGCCGCCGGCGCCGATGGCCGCCGCGAGGGTCACGAAGAGCGCTCTCACACCAATCTCCCAAACAATCCGGTTTCGCTTCTGCGCCTGATTATAGGCGCGACCCGGCCCAACCGAAGCTCTTCCTGGGATCGTAGTGAATCCCGCCAGCATGGCGTCAGGTTCGGGCAAGCTCGCGATGCCATAGAGAACGGGTTACCTCCGAAGGATGAGGAGAGATCCGTGGCTGTCATTCTCGTGCCGGTCGTCGCTGCATCCCTGGTCGGGCTGATCGGGACACCCGTCGTTCGTCTCATGGTTTCGTCGAAGAGAACCAGACAATGGGCGAGACATCGCAGTCTCGCGCAGAGCCGCTTGTGAGTGAAACGGCGGATTGAAGGACGGGAGCGCCGATCCGGCGGCGTCGTTCACCGTTGAACCCGCCGTGAACGATCGCTCACATCGCGCACATGCGCGACTTCATCCTTGCCGAACACGCGACGTGCATCGAAGCGGCCCGGTTGGATTGAAACTGCGCGAATACTGATCTTCCCTCTACGTTCAGAGAGGTCGGCAGCACGATCCGCGGCCGAATGCTTGCCCTGTTGCTGGAAGTCAACACTGGCGGAACCTTCGTGATCTTGCGACGAGTTCGCGCTTGCGCCGAGCGCCTGCGGCTGACAGCTTTATTCAAAAGAACAATGCTGAACAGGTGCGGGGCATGCGCGGGATTTCTCTCAGGATACTGGCGAGGTGCAGTCGTCGCCTCGTCGCTTCGGCGGGTGGTGCTGCCGCCCTGTTCGTCATGGCGGGCGCCGCGCCGGCTCTCGCGCTCCCGCAATGGGCCACGCGCGGGTCCGGCGATGCTTTGGCCTCGGTCGGCGCGGCCGGTCCCACGCCGGCCTGGCTCGCATTCTGCGCGCAGCAGCCGCAGGAATGCACGCACAATCCGTCCGAGCCCGACACGATCGTTCTCGACCAGGCGATCTGGAAGACCATCGTCGAGGTGAACGAGCAGGTGAACAGGGAGATCCTGCCGGTCACCGATCAGGAGCACTGGGGCGTCGCGGATCGCTGGGACTATCCGGATGACGGGCTCGGCGATTGCGAGGACATCCAGCTGCTGAAGCGCCGGCGTCTCACCCAAATCGGCCTGCCGCAGAGGGCCCTGCGCATGACCGTGGTGATCGACGAGATCGGCGCGGGACACGCGGTGCTCATGGCGCGCACGGATCGCGGCGACTACATCCTCGACAACAAGCGCAACGCCGTTCTGCCCTGGCAGGAGACGGGCTACCGCTACGTAAAGCGGGAAGGCTCCGATAGCGCGGCCTGGGTCTGGCTCGGCAACCAGGCGGCGCCCACGGTGACGGCGGCCAAATAAGCGCGAGACGGCACAAGCCAGCGCAATCGCATTCCGAACGAGGCCGTGCGCCGGATCCTCTCACGGTCTCGGCAGGGCTTCGGCTGCGGCGCTACAGCATCGGACGTGAAAAGCGCACCCACTTTTAGGATCGGATTCGATGCTCACGTTCTTCAGCGGCGCATCATTCGAGCGGCCCTCTCGGTCCCCACGATGCGCTAGCTCGACGCGCGAGACCCGGGCGATTGCGTGATCATGGTCTCGGTGGTCAGCACCACCCAACCGGCATCGGACCGCTCGATGGAGAGGACCTGACCGATCCCGGGCAGGGTCATCCCGGGCGTCACCCACCAGAGGCCTTCCGGACCCTCGATCAGGGCCGACCCGCCGGTGGCGCGGTGGATCACGTAGCGCTGGAACTGAACCCGCCGGTCGGCGCTCGGCGCGGCCGCGTCGCCCTTGCGGCCGGCCGAGAGCTCGACATCCTTCCGGGTCAGCGAGCCGGTCGTCGCCGGGTTCGGATCGGCGGGGCGCGTCACGCTCGCGGCAACGGCCCGGCCGACCGCATTGTCCGTCATGGCCGTCTTGATGTAGGTGTAGCCGTCGCTGAAGTTCAGCGCATAGACCGGCAGGCCGATCGCCGACAGGGTGAGGGCGAGGCCGAGGCACATCACGATCCGGTCGCCCACCGCTTCGCGGGCGCGGATCGATTCCTCGATGCGCTGGACCTTGCGCTCCCGCTGCTCGGCCGTTGAGACAGGGCCCTTGACGGTTCCGGCTCTGGCTACCTGCTCCAATACCTTGTCGAACCGAATGCCCATGGAAACCGCCACGTTGGAGAATCGCGTGGAATCATTCCTATGAGGTTATACTTAACATTCCGTCACCCTGCGCGGAGAAACTTGGCCGTATTCCCCTAACGATCGAGAACAAGCTTCGCGCAAGCATTCGCACGGTATCCTGGCGTGATTTCAAGAATGTCGGAGCGGCCTTGGCCGATCGGGGGGATCATGAAGATTAGAACGAAGATTTTCGCGCTGGTCGCGGCGTTGAGCGTGGTCGCCGTCCTGACGGCGGCCGTCGGCATCAGCACCCTGCAGACCTACAACCAGGCCGTGGACGATGTCCGGCTCGCGGCCACCCGGGCCCTCTACGGGGAGCGCCTCAACCGGCTCGTGACCCATGTGGTCATGGAGGCCCGGGGCATCTACGCGTCGAAGGATACGGCCGAAGCGCGCAAGTTCGGCGACGGGCTCGCCGCGACGCTCAAGGACATGGACGCCCTCCTGAAGGAATGGGAGCCGATCGTGCCCGGCGACAGCAAGGCGCTGTTCGACGCCGTCGTCAAGGATGCGGCGGAGTTCAAGTCATTCCGCACCGAGACGGTCCGCCTGGGCGCCGAGGTCTCGCCGGCGGCCGCCAACGCGCAGGGCAACACCGATGCCAACCGGGCCAACCGGAAGGCCTTCCAGGTGAGCATCGACGCTCTGACCAAGCGCGGCAGCGAGGAGATCGAGGCGGTCAACCGGCACGCGGCCGAGCTCTACGACCAGCGCCTGATGCTGCTTGTGTCGATCGCGCTCGCCGGCACCCTGATCGCGCTGCTCATCGGCTGGCTGGTCGGACACCGGCAGATCGCCCAGCCCCTGCGGCGCGTGACCGAGGCCATCCAGCGCCTCGCCTCGGGCGATTACAACCTGCCGCAGGCGAAGGCGGGCCGGGACGAGATCGGCGACATCTGGAAGGCCACGCAGGTCTTCGCCGGCGCCATGCAGGAGGCCGAGACCCTCCGGCACGCTCAGGCCGAAACCGAGAAGCAGGCGGCACAGCGGCGCCGGGTCGAGATGATGTCGCTCGCCCAGAGCTTCGAGGGCAGCGTCGGCGGCCTGGTCCAGCATCTCACCGTGGCGGCCCAGCAGATGGAGGCGACCGCGCGCTCGATGGCCTCGACCGCGCAGCAGACGAACCAGCAGTCGAATTCGGTGGCGGCCGCCGCCGAGGAGACGTCCAGCAACGTGCAGGCCGTGGCGGCCGCGGCGGAGCAGCTCGCCGCCTCCTCGAGCGAGATCGGCTCGCAGGTGTCGCAGACGTCGGTCGCGGCCGCCCGCGCCGTGGAGAACGCCCGCAAGACCAACCAGCTCGTGCAGACCCTGGCGGACGGCGCGCAGAAGATCGGCGAGGTCGTCGCCCTGATCAACACCATCGCGAGCCAGACGAACCTTCTCGCCCTCAACGCCACCATCGAGGCGGCGCGCGCCGGCGAGGCCGGCAAGGGCTTCGCCGTGGTGGCCTCCGAGGTGAAGGAGCTCGCCAACCAGACCTCGCGGGCTACCGAGGACATCACCGCCTATATCCATCAGATCCAGCAATCGACCCGGGATGCGGTCGAGGCCATCCGCGACATCGGCCACACCATCGAGGAGGTGCACCAGATCGCCACGAGCGTCGCGGCCGCTGTCGAGGAGCAGCAGGCGGCCACGCAGGAGATCGCGCGCAACGTCAGCGAGGCCGCCAGAGGCACGCAGGACGTGAGCGAGAGCATCGTCCAGGTCCAGGGGGCGGCGACCCATGCGGGATCGGCCGCCTCCCAGGTGCTGGCTGCGGCCGGCGAGCTGGCCTCCAACTCGACCGCCCTGAGCCGGGAGGTCGAAGGCTTCCTCCAGGGCGTGCGGGCCGCTTGAACCTGAACGGCAGCTCTCACCAGGGACGCATCAGGGGGCACGGCGCATCCACGCCGCGCCCTCGTTCCATGAGGGAGTCAGGCGGTCTTCGGAACGGGCGCGGCCGTGTCGCCGGGGGCCTCGCCGGGACGATCCGGGAGCGCCGCACGGGCGGCCTGGGCCTTCTCGGCCGCCGTGAGCGCGTGGGACACAAGCGCCGCAGGTGAGAAGGGCTTGGCCAGGAAGGCTGCCCCCGGCGGCAGGTCGTTGGCCCGCGGCCACTCGCGCCCCGACGTGATGAGGATCCCCGTCGCGGGCCAGTTCCGGTGGATCTCCCAGGCCAGCTCGTAGCCGTTCATGCCCGGTGGCATTTCCACGTCCGAGAGCACCAGGTCCACGCCCACCTCCGCCTTCAGGACCCTCAGGGCCTCCTGGGCATCGGCCGCCTCGATCACGCGGAACTGCGCCTCCATGAGAATGTCGGCCGCCACCAGCCGCACCAGCGGCTCGTCTTCCACGAGGAGAATGACGCCTAAGGGTTTCGGATCAGACACGGGACCGATGGGGCAGGAGGAGGGCCAAAGAAGCGAAACGTGGCCATTGATAGACGGTTCCGCCTGCCAAGGCCAGCCAATCAATGCGAGATCCCGGCCTGACGCGGGAGAGCCCTCGGGCAGGAAGACCTTGGGCAGGAAGACCTTGGGCAGAAAGACCTTGGGCAGGAGAACCCTTGGGGCCCATGCACGTTGTTGGCGTATTGTATCGCGTCAGGGGCAAGAATGAACGCTGGATCCGTCACGGCTCTTCCACGCCGGACACCCCCCGCTATCCTCGTGGTCGAAAGCGATGCGCGCGTCCGCTGCCTGGTCAGCGACGAACTGCGCGGCTCGGGCTTCAAGGTTCTGGAGGCGGGCTCGGCCGAGGAGGCCCTCATGGTGCTCGATTCCGTCCGGGTCGAGCTTCTTTTCGTCGCTCTCGATCTGCCGGGATCCGACGACGGCACCGAGACGGCCCGGCTTCTCGGCGCCCGGCAGAAGGCCATGAGGATCATCGTCGCCTCTGCCGAAGAGGACCGGCCTGCCGCCCCCGGTTCGGACGGCCCGGATCTGGGCGATCTCGGCCCCCTGGTCCGCAAGCCGTATCATGCCTCCCAGGTCGTCGGCCTTGTCATGCGCAGCCTCAACTGGCCCGGCCCGGGCTGACGAGGAGCCGGTGGAACAAAGGTAAAGCTCGGCGGTTAGGAGGCGGTGAGCACCCTATCGACAAACATCACGGCCGAGGCCGATTCCCCTCTCCAGACCGTTCTCGTCGTGGAGGACGAGGTTCTGATCCGCCTCGTCATCGCCGATTACCTGCGCGAATGCGGCTATCGGGTCCATGAGGCGGTGAGCGCCGAAGAGGCGTTGGTGATCCTGCAATCTCCCGAAGTGTCGGTCGACGTGGTGTTCAGCGACGTCGAGATGCCCGGGTCCATGGACGGCTTCGGGCTGGCGCGGTGGATCCGCGCCAACAAGCCGGGCACGCAGGTGATCCTCACCTCGGGGGCCGAGCGATCGGCCGATATCGCCGCGACGCTCTGCGAAGCAGGTCCGTTGCTGAAGAAGCCCTATCCGTCCCAGGACGTGGTCGATCGGATCCGGCAGCTCACGGCGAAGGCCAGACGCGCTTGAGAACGTTCGCGATCCGTCGAAACGCTCACCCTGACGTGACGCAAGGGAACCCGATCGGAGCAGACCCGTTTCCTGGAGCATGAAGCCGCATCGCCGCATCGTGAAACACCCGGTCGTCCTTCTGGTCGAGGACGAGCCGCTCGTTCGCCTGACACAGGTCGACATCCTGCGGGAGGCCGAGTTCTGGGTCGTCGAGGCGCAGGATGCGGACGAAGCCTTAGAGATGTTGAAGTCCCGTCCCGACATCTCGGTTGTCCTCACGGACGTGGACATGCCGGGCTCCATCGACGGCTTCGAGTTCGCCCGCTTGGTCCGCCAGGGCTGGCCCGAAGTGGGCGTGCTGGTGATCTCCGGCAAGACCGCCCCCGAGCCCGGCGACCTGCCGCCCAACGCCACGTTCCTCCACAAGCCGATCATGCCGGACGATCTGGTGGCGGCGCTCACCCGGGTCATGGCTGCGACTCCGCAGGGCAGCATCGCACAGGATTCCTAAGGCCTGCTTGGTCCGAAACACGTCTGAGCGGCATCTCCCCGTCCATGCCCAGGCTCGTTCCGTCTTTCCCGATCGTGAGAGCACCGCGCCTTTCATGATCGGGATCACCAGTCGTGACGCTCCCGGTTCCGCCACCTCCCACGCACCTCCCACGCACCTCCCATGCACCTCCCACGTCATGGCCGGCCTTGTGCCGGCCATCCCGATCGGAAGAGCGCGACGCCTCTCGGAAGCGGGATCACCGGGACAAGCCCGGCGATGACGGGGTGGGTGGTCGTCCGGTCGGTAGCCACCCTCCCATGTCATGACCGGCACGGGGCCGGTGACGACGGGGTGGATGTCTCTCAGGCGCGCAGCGGCTCGGGCTGGCGGCTGTCGACCATCTCGGGCTCGCTCGCGACGCGCGCCCACAACCGCTCCACATCGGACCGCACCTGATGGATCGCCGCTTCCTTGACCGGGCCGTAGCCGCGGATGTCCATCGGGGCTTTCGCGATCGCCAGAAGATCGGCGAAGCGGCGTTGGTCGAGACCGGCGAGGATCCGGTCGACCTGCTCCTCGTACCAGCCGATGAGGGCCCGCTCCATGCGCCGTTCGGCCGTGTAGCCGAAGAGGTCGAACGGCGTTCCGCGCAGCCCCTTCAGCCGGGCGAGAACCGACATTGGCGTCTGGATCCAGGGACCGAAGCTGCGCTTCCTGGGGCGGCCGCGGGCATCGCGCTTCGACGGCAGGAGCGGCGGCGCCAGATGGTAATGCACCGTGAAGTCGCCCTCGAAGTGCTGCTTCAGCTCGTCGAGGAAGCCCGTCTCCATGTGGAGGCGCGCGACCTCGTACTCGTCCTTGTAGGCCATGAGCTTGAAGAGCGAGCGGGCGACCGCGTCGGTCAGCGCCTCGGAGCCGAGCGCGCCTTCCGCCCGGCGAACCCGCGCCACCAGGGCCTCGAACCGCGCCGCATAGGCGGCGTTCTGGTACCCGGTCAGGAACGAGACCCGCCGCGCGATCACCTGATCGAGCGTCTCGACCTCGTCCGGCGCATCGCCGGCCACCTGGCGCACCATATCCGGTTCCGCGCTGAGCAGACGGCCCCAGGCGAAGGCCTGCCGGTTGCGCTCGACGCTCACGCCATTGAGCGCGATGGCCCGCGAGAGCGCTTCCAGCGAGACCGGCACCAGGCCCTGCTGCCAGGCAAAGCCCAGCATCATCACGTTGGCGTAGACCGTGTCGCCGAGCAGCGTTTCGGCGAGCGCGTTGGCGTCGAGGCTCGCGAGGTTCCCGGCTCCGATCGCCCGCTCGATGGCGCGCAACCGCGTGCGGCCGGCGAGATCCGCGTCCCGGAAGCGCACCACGTCGCCGGTCGGCATTTCCGCCGTGTTGACCACGGCCCGCGTCCCATGGCGATAGGTGCCCGACGCCTTGGGCGACGAACTGACCACGAGGTCGCAGCCGATCAGCGCATCCGCGGCGCCCTGGTCGATGCGCACCTGGTGCAGCGCGTCGGGATGGCTCGCGACGCGCACATAGCTCAGCACGGGACCGAACTTCTGCGCGAAGCCCGTGAAGTCCAGCACCGACACGCCGCGTCCTTCGAGATGGGCCGCCATGCTGATGAGCGCCCCGACGGTCACGACGCCGGTGCCGCCGACTCCCGTGACCAGCAGGTCGAAGGGCCGCGCGAGATCGGGCAGGGCAGGGGACGGCAGCCCTGCCGCACGCGTGACCGCGTCGAAGCCGCTCGCGGTTCTGGCGCGGCGCGTGGCGCCCTCCACGGTCACGAAGCTGGGGCAGAAGCCCTCCAGGCAGGAAAAGTCCTTGTTGCAGGTGGAGAGATTGATCTTGCGCTTGCGCCCGAACGGCGTCTCCCTTGGCTCGACGCTCAGGCAGTTGGACGCCACCGAGCAATCGCCACAGCCTTCGCAGACGAGGTCGTTGATGTACGCGAAGCGCTTCGGATCATCCATCTGCCCGCGCTTGCGGCGACGGCGCTTCTCGGTCGCGCAGGTCTGCTCGTAGATCAGCACCGTGACGCCCGGGATGTCGCGCAGCTCCTTCTGCACCGCGTCGAGGTCCTCGCGCGGGTGGATGGTCACGCCCTTCGGCAGGTCCGCCGGGTCGAACTTCTCGGGCTGGTCCGACACCAGCGCGATGCGCTGCACTCCCTCCGCCCGCACGCTGTGCGCGATGGCATGGACGCTCACCGGCCCGTCGACCGGCTGGCCGCCCGTCATGGCGACCGCGTCGTTGAACAGGATCTTGTAGGTGATGTTGGCGCCGGCCGCGATCGCCTGGCGGATCGCCATGGAGCCCGAATGGTAATAGGTGCCCTCGCCGAGATTCTGGAAGATGTGGCCCTGGCCGGTGAACCTGGATGAGGCCGCCCAGTTGACACCCTCGCCGCCCATCTGGATCAGCGACGAGGTCTCCCGGTCCATCCAGCTCGCCATGAAGTGGCAGCCGATGCCGGCGAGGGCCTTCGAGCCCTCCGGCACCCGGGTCGAGGTGTTGTGCGGGCAGCCGGAGCAGAAATAGGGCGTGCGGGTGGCGCCCGGAACCGCGATCACGCGCTCCGGCTCCGGCGTCAGGGCGGCGGCGCGCTGCGCGAGGCCGAGATCGGGAAAGATCGCATTGAGGCGCTTGGCCAGGACGCCGGCGAGGAAGCGCGGCGAGAGTTCGCCGGTCCAGGGGATGAGCCGTTCGCCGGTCTCGTCGTGCTTGCCGACCATGCGCTCGGGCTTCGACCCGGGATAATCGTAAAAATACTCCTTGAACTGGCTTTCGATGATGCCGCGCTTCTCCTCGATCACGAGGATCTCGCGCTTGCCCTTCACGAACTCCATGGCGTCGTGCAGGGCGAGGGGCCAGACCATGCCGACCTTGTAGATGTCGATACCGTGGGCCCGGCAGGCGGCTTCGTCGAGCCCGATGAGGCGCAGCGCCTCCATCAGGTCGAGGTGGGCCTTGCCGGCCGTGACGATGCCATAGGAGGCGTCCGGAATGTCGTAGATGCGCCGGTCGATGGGGTTGGCCTTGGCGAAGGCATAGACCGCGTGCTTCTTCGCCTCCATGCGCTCCTCGATCTGCGGTCCGGGCAGATCCGGCCAGCGGTAATGCAGGCCGCCGGGCGGGGGCGCGAAGTCGGGCTCGCGGAACACGCGCGGCGACCGCAGCTCCACGGACACGCCCGATTCCACGATCTCCGACACGGCCTTGAAGCCGACCCACATGCCGGAATACCGGCTCAGCGCATAGCCGTACTCACCGAACTCGAGATATTCGGCGACGCTCGCCGGATGGAGCGTCGGCATGAACCAGCTCATGAAGGCAACGTCGGATTGATGCGGCATCGACGAGGACACGCAGCCATGGTCGTCGCCGGCGATCACCAGCACGCCTCCATGGGGCGAGGAGCCATAGGCGTTGCCGTGCTTGAGCGCGTCGCCGGAGCGGTCGACCCCGGGGCCCTTGCCGTACCAGAGGCCGAACACGCCCTGGACCTGCCGGTCGGGATTGGTCTCGACCTGCTGCGATCCGAGGACGGCGGTGGCCGCGAGATCCTCGTTGACGGCGGGCAGGAACTCGATCCGGTGCTCCTTGAGCTGGTCCTTCACGCGCCAGAGCTCGAGATCGACGCCGCCGAGGGGCGACCCGCGGTAGCCGGACACGAAGCCGGCGGTGTCGAGCCCCGCAGCCCTATCGCGCCTCGCCTGGTCGAGCACGATGCGGACGATCGCCTGGGTGCCGGTCAGGAAGACCCGGCCCCTCTCCCGGCTGTAGCGGTCGGCGAGGCGGTAGGAATCGAGGGAGGAAGCGTCGTCCATGGGCCTGGTCCCGGAAAAGGAGCGCCGTCAGCCGGCGTGTCTAGAATAATCCTGAACGTCTGGTAGGTGTTTCCTATTCATTCCGTGCGCTCGCCCTTTTGTGGTAGAAGAGATGGGCAAAGGTTCATTTATTGGAAAAGTCTACCAGGAGCGGATGCCGCCATGATCGAGAAGCAGGACGAGCACATCCTCGTGCAGCTGCAGAGGGAGGGGCGCACCACGAACCAGCAGCTGGCCGATGACGTAGGCATGTCCACCTCGGCCTGCTGGCGGCGGGTGCGCGCGCTCGAGGAGACCGGCGTGATCACGGGTTATGCCGCCCTGGTCGACCGGGAGAAGGCCGGGTTCGCCACCTCGGCGATCCTGCACGTGTCGCTGGAGCGGCACGACGCCAAGTTCGTCGACGAATTCGTTTCCCGTGTCACGGCCCGCGCCGAAGTCCTGGAGTGCTTCGCCACCACGGGCGACGCCGATTATCACCTGCGCGTCGTGGTGCGCGACATGCACGCCTACAACCTGTTCCTGGACGAGTTCATGTTCCGTCTGCCCGGCATCCGCACCGTGCGCACCAACGTGGTCCTGAAGGAGATCAAGACCAGCGTGGCGCTGCCGTTTTGACAGGACGACTCCTCAACCCTTGGCTTCATTGCGAGACTCTCTCGTCGGGGGCAGCCGCCTCACGTCATCACCGGCCTTCTGCCGGTGATCCCGATCCGTAAGGCACATCGCTTTTCCGATCGGGATGGCCGGGACAAGCCCGGCCATGACGGGGAGGAAAGCCCATGATGAGCCGTCCTCTGAAAGCCGACAACCGGCGGGCCGCTACCTGCCCTCGGCCAGCAGGGCATAGGCGAGCTGCGCCATCGCCACGGGCCGCGCATCGCCGTCGGCCGTGAGCGTCACGCTGCCGAACGCCATGGTGCGCCCGAGGCGCACGACCTTTGCGTCCGCCAGCACGTCGGCCTTCGCCACCGGCTTGAGAAAATGCATGGTCTGGTCGACCGTGGTCATGGGGCGATAGACGCCGCCGGCCGAGGACACCGCGAACACCATGGCGGTGTCGGCCAGGCTCATGAGGGCCTGCCCGCACACGACGCCGTTGTCGCGGCAGAGCTTTTCGGAAAACCGCATGCGCAGGACGGCGCCGTCCGGGCCGAGGCTTTCGATGGACAGATCGAGCGCCTGCACCCAGGGGGCGAAGACGGTTGCGAGCATCGCCTCGGCGGTGGCTCGATCGAACATGCTTGGATCCCCCGCTGATGGTGTTCGGCGCTTCGGCCTATGGATAGAACGTTGCCCCCGAGGCGGCCCGGCTCACGAGCCCGTCCGCCGGCTCCCATCCGGGCCCGTCCCGTTCGGCGCGCTCGTTCACGGTGTCGAGGATCGGCCTGAGCCCCACGCTGTCGGCCTCGAACAGGGGACCACCGCGCCAGGCCGGATAGCCGTAGCCGTGCATCATCACCACGTCCACATCGAGCGGACGCTCGACGATGCGCTCGTCGAGGATCTTGCAGGCTTCGTTGACGATGGCCGCCCGGATGCGGGATTGGATCTCGTCCGCGGAAATCGAACGCCGCGTCAGCCCGCGCCGCCGCGAGGCCTCCTCGACGAGCTCGGTGACGAAGGGGTCGACCTCCCGCTTGCCGCCGTCATAGCGATACCAGCCCGCGCCGGTCTTGCGCCCGAAGCGGCCCGCCTCGCAGAGCCGGTCGGCGATGTCCACGTAGCGCTCGCGCGGATCGCGGGTCGGCGCCAGCCGCTTGCGCCGCGCCCAGGCGATGTCGAGGCCGGCGAGGTCGGAGACGGCGAACGGGCCCATCGGGAATCCGAACGCTTCGAGAGCGGCATCGACTTCGTGCGGGAGAGCCCCTTCCTCCAGCAGGTACTCCGCCTGGAGGCGGTAGCGCGACAGGATGCGGTTGCCCACGAAGCCGTCGCAGACCCGGCACACGACGGGGATCTTGCGCAGGCGCTTGGCGAGGCTGAGACCTGTTGCGACGACGTCGGCCGCCGTCCTGTCAGTCCGCACGATCTCGAGGAGCTTCATTACGTTGGCCGGGCTGAAGAAATGCAGGCCCACCACGTCGGCCGGCCGGGAGGTGACGGCCGCGATCAGATTGATGTCAAGGTAACTGGTATTCGTTGCCAGGATGGTTCCTGGCGGAAGGATCTCATCGAGATCCCGGAAAAGCGCCCGTTTGACGTCCAGATCCTCGAACACGGCCTCGATGACGAGATCCCGATCCGACAGGGAGCTGATACCAACCTCATACTCGATAGCCTGGAGGCGCTCGTCGCGTGCGGCAGCCGTGATCCGACCGCTCTGAACCTGCTTGTCGTAGACATCCGTGATCCGAGCCTGACCGGCCGCGAGCGCCTGTTCGCTGGCCTCGACGACCTTCACGTCGAAGCCGGCATCCGCGAACGCGATGGCAATGCCCGATCCCATCGTTCCGGCACCCACGATCCCGATCTTCTGGACCGGGCGAGGCTCAACGGAGTCGATGCCCGGGAGACGCGTGACCTCCCGCTCCGCGAAGAAGGCATGCCGCAGGGCGGCCGATTGTGCGGACGAGCGCAGTTCGAGGAACGTCTCGCGTTCCCGCGTCATGCCGTCTTGCAGCGGCAGGCTTGCGGACAGGAGCACAAGCTCCGCTGCCCTGCCTGGCGCTTGCGCACCTCTGGCTTTCCTGTGAATGTCCGCAACCTTTGCAGAAGCCGTTGCCGCGTCGAGCGGAGTCACGGCGCATTCACCTGTGCGTCTCAGCGGCCGGCCGATCAGGTCTCGGGCAAGATCCATCGCATCCTGGCGCAGGTCCGCGGTGGAGAGCTGGTCGATGAGGCCGAGACGCAGCGCTTCCGCGGCTTTGACGGTTCGTCCACTTGTTACGAGATCGAGGGCGGCTTCCAGTCCGACCAGCCGCGGGAGGCGTTGCGTGCCGCCGGCTCCCGGAACCAGTCCGAGCTTCACCTCCGGCAGGCCGAAGCCCGCACCTGGCTCGGCCACACGGGCATGGCAGGCGAGCGCGATCTCGCAGCCGCCGCCGAGAGCCGTTCCATGAACGGCGGCGACGACCGGCTTGGAGCAGGCCTCGATGGCGTTGATGACGTCGGGCAGGTGGGGTTCCTGCGGAGGCCGGCCGAATTCGCGGATGTCGGCTCCGGCCACGAAGGTGCGGCCGGCGCAGGCGATCACCGCGGCCCCGATCTGCGGATTGCGGCCAACCTCCTGGATTGCGGCGAGCAGGCCTGAGCGCACGTGCCGAGACGTGGCATTGACCGGCGGATTGTCGATCTCGATCAGGGCCACGGGCGTGTTCGGGATCAGCCTGACGGGACTGCCCTCATGCGGGGAGGCCGTATCGCTCATGGACGCACCGCATTCATCGTGAGCAGATCGTAGGTTGCGACCGTCTCGCCCATATCCGTCGTGATCTCCACGTCCCAGCGCACCTCGCCATACTGCTCGTTGCGCGGCGATTTCGACTTTGTCGTCAACCGGACCTTGATGGTTTCGCCCGGCTGCACGGGTTTGATGAAACGTAAGGAATCGAGACCGTAATTGGCAAGCACCGGTCCGAGGTCCGGATCGACGAAGAGGCCTGCCGCGAAAGACAACAGAAGATAGCCGTGGGCCACCCGCCCGGGGAAGAACGGGTGGTTCTTCGTCGCCTCCTCGCTCATATGGGCATAGAAGGTATCGCCGGTGAATTCCGCGAAGTGCTCGATATCCTGAAGGGTGATCGTGCGCTCCTTGGAGACGAAGGTCTGGCCGATGGCGAGGTCCTCGAAATAGTAGCGGAATGGATGCCGGCCCTCCTCGATGGTCGGAGCGCCCTTGATCCAGCTCTGCGTCACCCGTGAGAGCATGGCGGGAGAACCCTGCAGCGCTGTGCGCTGCATGTAATGATGCACGCCGCGCATGCCTCCGAGCTCCTCACCGCCACCGGCGCGGCCCGGTCCGCCATGGACCATGTGCGGCATCGGCGAGCCGTGGCCGGTCTGTTCCTTCGCGCAATCCCGGTCGATCAGTACCAGGCGGCCATGGAAGGCGCCCACGCCGAAGACGAGATCGGCCGCCGCAGCGGGGTCGTAGGTGTAGAGGGACGCCACGAGGCTGCCGTCGCCGCGATTGGCCAGGGTGACGGCCTGATCGAGGCCGTCATAGCCCATCACGGTGCAGACCGGGCCGAAGGCCTCGACGCTGTGGACATGGGTCGCCCGGATCGGGTCCGGGCAATGAAGCACCAGCGGCGGGATGAAGGCGCCGCGCTCGCGGTCCGCCCCTTCGACCATGAAATTGTCCGGATCACCGACGACGATATCCGCCTCTGTCCGGAGCTTCGCCACCTGAGCCATCACGTCCCGCCGCTGACCAAGCCCGACGACCGGTCCCATGCGGACGCTTTCGAGTTCCGGATTGCCGACCTTGATCCTGGAGAGCCGCTCCCCCAGAGCATCGATCACCGCAGGGACATGCGCATGGGGGGCGATGGCGCGGCGGATGGCCGTGCATTTCTGTCCTGCCTTGACGGTCATCTCCTTCGCCACTTCCTTGACGAAGAGGTCGAATTCCGGCGTTCCCGGCCCGGCGTCAGGCGCAAGAATGGCAGCATTGAGCGAATCGCGCTCGGCGATGAACCGGACGGATTCGCGCGCAACGATCGGGTGTCGCTGCAGTTTCTGGGCCGTATCGGCGGAGCCGGTAAAGGACACGACATCCTGACAGGTCAGATGTTCGAAAAGATCGCCCGTCGAGCCGACGATGCACTGGAGCGCTCCGTCGGGAAGGATGCGGGACTCCGCAATCATTCGTACCAGCGCATGGGCCACATAGGACGTGATGGTCGCCGGCTTCGTCACGACCGGGACGCCGGCCAGGATGGCAGGCGCGAGCTTTTCGAGCATGCCCCAGCAGGGGAAATTGAAAGCGTTGATGTGAACGGCGACGCCATGGAGAGGCGTCATCACGTGCTGGCCGACGAAGCTGCCGCCCTTCGAAAGGGCTTCGACATTTCCATCCAGAAGAAAGGTGGCGTTGGGCAGTTCGCGACGGCCCTTGGACGCATAGACGAAGAGGGTGCCGATGCCGCCATCCACGTCGATGAAGTTGTCGGACCGCGTGGTGCCGGTCTGGTAGGAGAGCGTATAGAGCTGGTCCTTGCGTTCTGACAGATGAATGGCAAGACGTTTCAGAAGTTCTGCACGCTGATGGAAGGTGAGCTTCCGCAGGTTGGGTCCGCCGACCTGGCGGGCATAGGCCAGCACCTCGCCCATGTCGAGGCCGCCGCTGGCGACCTGGGCGACCACGTTGCCGGTGACGGCGCTGTGAATATCGGCCAGGTCTTGGCCGGGCGATATCCAACTTCCACGAACGAAGCTCTCGAGTCTCATTGGGGCACCTTGGAATGATGAATGGGCGGCCCCGTTGGCATGGCCGCGCCTTTCGGGCATTATTAACCGACCGGCCGGTTAGTCAAGGAATTTTGGAGGCGCCGTCGTTCGCCCGGATGGCTCGACAGGGATGGGGCAGTCTGGGTAGGTGAAGGTCGGACAGGCGGAGGCGGCACCAGCTCCTCGGCCCCAGATCATCGGAGTACGCTTGCATGGCCGCGGTCGTAGAGGCTCTGCTGGACAGGTTCCACGAACGGACGCCGATCCGGGCGGGCTCGCTCATCGTGACGGTCTTCGGGGACGCGGTGGTACCCCGGGGCGGGGTGCTGTCCCTGGCATCCCTGCACGAGATCATGCGGGCCTTCCGCATCAGCGACACCCTTGTCCGGACGGCCCTGTCCCGCCTCGTCGCCGAGGGCTGGTTCGAGCGCTGGAAGGTGGGACGCAACAGCTATTATCGCCTGACGCCGCAGGGCCAGGAGGCTTTCGCGGAGGCCACGCGGCGGATCTATGCCGACCCGCCCCACGAGTGGCACGGATCGTTTGATCTCCTCCTGCTCGAGAACCCGCAGGACCGCAATGCGCTGAGGGGCGAATTGTCAGCGGCAGGGTATGGCACGCTGGGACCCGATCTCCTTATGGGTGCGGGACCCGCCGCCAGGACCGGCCCCTTCCTGAGGCTGGCCGCAACCCCGGCCGATCTGCCCACGGCCCGGCGTCTGGTGGAGAAGGCGTGGCCCCTGGCGGAGATCGAAGCCCGCTACAGGCGGTTCATCGACACCTATGCGGGCACCCTCGGGGCCCTCGAACGGGGTGCGGGGTTCACAAGTCTCGATGCCCTTCTCGTGCGCATCCTCCTGATCCACGATTACCGCAGGGCGGTCCTGAAGGATCCGCTGCTGCCGTCCCGGCTCCTTCCCAGGCCTTGGGCCGGAACGGGGGCCAGAGCCCTCTGCGGCACGATTTACCGCACTCTTCTTCCGGCTGCCGAGCGTTGGATCGATACCCATGCCCAGAACGACCTGGGACCGCTTCCCGCGGTCGACGAGACCTTCAGGCAGCGCTTCGCGGCGGCGGAACCGGCCGCTGAATTGAGGATCGGCTGATGAAAGTGTTACAAAAAATTCTTGCTTAATATGTTTTCTGTGACATATTGAAAGGGCCGCGGAAACCCGGAGAGGCATGCCGCCTGCGCGCCATCGCCGGCCGGCGCAGAAGGGCCGCTCCGGCGGCCGGGACTGCAAGACGAGAGCCCGACAGGCCTTAACGTCAGGGAGAAGCGCCGTGTACGCACAGATGGTGAAAACGGGCGTCGAGCACATCCGATCCAAGGACGAGATGTCTCCGGAGGAACGTGCCTTCCAGGATCGCATCGATGCCGACATCAAGATCGAGCCGAAGGAGTGGATGCCGGAGGCCTATCGCAAGACCCTGATCCGGCAGATCTCCCAGCACGCCCATTCGGAAATCATCGGCATGCAGCCCGAGGGCAACTGGATCACTCGCGCGCCGACCCTGGAGCGCAAGGCCATCCTGCTCGCCAAGGTGCAGGACGAGGCAGGCCACGGGCTCTATCTCTACTGCGCGGCCGAGACCCTCGGCGTGAGCCGCGACGAGCTCCTGGAGCAGCTCAACAGCGGCAAGGCCAAGTATTCCAGCATCTTCAACTATCCGACGCTCACCTGGGCCGACATCGGGGCCATCGGCTGGCTCGTGGACGGAGCCGCGATCATGAACCAGGTGCCGCTGCAACGCTGCTCCTACGGACCCTATTCCCGCGCCATGATCCGCATCTGCAAGGAGGAGAGCTTCCATCAGCGGCAGGGCTACGACGCCATGACCAAGCTCGCCCGCGGCACGCCCGAGCAGAAGCAGATGGCGCAGGACGCGCTGAACCGCTGGTGGTGGCCCTCGCTGATGATGTTCGGCCCGTCCGACGCAGATTCCGTCCACAGCGCGCAATCGATGCGCTGGAAGATCAAGATCAATTCCAACGACGAGCTGCGCCAGAAATTCGTCGACCAGACGGTGCCCCAGGCCGAATATCTGGGCCTCACCGTTCCCGACCCCGATCTCAAGTGGAACGCGGAGCGTGGGCATTACGATTTCGGCGCGATCGACTGGGACGAGTTTTATCAGGTGATCGCCGGCAATGGTCCCTGCAACCGTCAGCGCCTGCGCACGCGGGTAAAGGCCTATGAAGAGGGTCAATGGGTGCGCGATGCGGCGGACGCCTATGCGGCCAAGAAGGCCGCGCGGGGGCAAGTCAAGGCCGCTTAGGCGGGAGAGAGACGATGACCGACAAGAAGGAATGGCCTCTCTGGGAGGTGTTCATCCGCAGCCAGCATGGCCTGGCCCACCGGCACGTGGGCAGCCTGCATGCGCCCGATGCCGAGATGGCGATCATGAACGCGCGCGACGTCTATACGCGCCGCAACGAGGGCGTGAGCATCTGGGTCGTGAAGGCGTCCGATATCGCGGCGAGCTCGCCCGGCGACAAGGGGCCGCTGTTCGATCCCGCCAACAGCAAGGTCTATCGCCACCCGACCTTCTACGAGATTCCCGAAGAGCTGGGGCACATGTGATGAATGCGCAGGACGCTCTCGTCGAGTATCTGCTGCGGCTGGGCGACAACGCCCTGATCCTGGGCCATCGTCTCTCCGAATGGTGCGGGCATTCGCCGGCGCTCGAGGAGGATCTGGCGCTCTCCAACGTCGCCCTCGACCTGATCGGGCAGACGCAGCTCTGGCTCAACCTCGCCGGTGAGGTCGAAGGCAGGGGACGGGACGCCGACAAGCTCGCCTATCTGCGCGACGCGCGCGATTTCCGCAATGTGCTTCTGGTCGAGCAGCCGAACGGCGACTTCGCCGCCACGATGGCGCGGCAGTTCTATTTCGATGCCTGGCATTATCTGCTGCTGCGCGGGCTGACCGGCTCGACGGACCCCCGCATCGCCGAGATCGCCGCAAAGGGCCTCAAGGAGGTTACCTATCACCTGGAGCGGAGCCAGGAATGGGTCCTACGCCTCGGCGACGGTACGGAGGAAAGCCACCGCCGGATGCAAAGCGCCGTCGACGATCTCTGGATGTATACCGGCGAACTGTTCGAAGGCGACGAGGTCGACCAGGTCATGGTGCGGGACGGCATCGGGCCGGACCCCGCGACGCTCCATGAGCCCTGGCTCGGTCTCGTTCGTGCGACCATCGAGGAGGCGACGCTCACGCTGCCGCAGCCCGGATGGGCGCAGAAGGGCGGCAAGCGCGGCATTCATTCCGAGCATCTCGGCTACATCCTGGCCGATCTCCAGTTCCTGCAGCGGGCCTATCCCAACGCGACGTGGTGAGGAGCGCGGGAAAGATGATCGACAGCCTGACACGGCCGGATCCAGACCAGATCAGAGACTGGCTGGGCGACGTTCCCGACCCGGAGGTGCCGGCGGTCTCCGTCATGGATCTCGGCATCGTGCGCGACGTGCAATGGCAGGATGGCGAACTCGTTGTCGCCATCACGCCCACCTATTCGGGCTGCCCGGCCACGAGCGTCATCGCGTTCGAGATCGAAGCGGCCCTGCGGGCGAGAGGCATCGACCGCCTGCGGATCGAGCGGCGCCTCTCGCCGCCCTGGACCACGGACTGGATCACCCAGGAGGGCCGGCGGCGGCTGGAGGCCTACGGCATCGCACCCCCGGCGGAGAGCGCAGGCGGGCCGTCGCCATTCGATCGATTCCTGCGCAAGCCTTTGACCATCGCGTGCCCGCGCTGCCGATCCGAGAACACCGACCGGGTGAGCGAGTTCGGCTCGACGCCGTGCAAGGCACAATACCGGTGCCGCGACTGCCTCGAGCCTTTCGACTACTTCAAGTGCATTTGAAAAGAGCGGATGCTCCATGACGAAGTTCTACCCCGTCACCGTTGCCGACGTGCGGCGCGAAACCCGCGACGCCATCGTGCTCACTCTCGACGTGCCGGAGGAGCACAAGGATGCGTTCCGCTTCTCGCCGGGCCAGTACCTGACCCTGCGCACCACCATCGACGGCGACGAGGTGCGGCGGTCCTATTCCATCTGTGCGACGCCGATGGAGGGGCGGCTCCGGGTCGGCATCAAGAAGATCGCCGGCGGAGCGTTCTCCAGCTGGGCCAGCGAGCAGCTCGCCCCCGGGCAGGTCATCGAGGCGATGCCGCCCATGGGCAATTTCTTCGTGCCTCTCGACGAGACCCGCAGGCGTCACTTCGTGGGCTTTGCCGCAGGCAGCGGGATCACGCCGCTTTTGAGCATCATCAAGACCACCCTCGTCGCCGAGCCGAATTCATCCTTCACCCTGTTCTACGGCAATCGCGCGTCGGGTTCGATCATGTTCCGCGAGGAGCTCGAGGATCTCAAGAACGAGCATCTCGAGCGCTTCAGTCTGATCCACATCCTCAGCCGCGAGCAGCAGGACATCGACCTCTTCAACGGGCGCCTGACCAAGGAGAAGTGCGACCAGCTTCTGGACCATTGGATCGATGCGTCGTCCATCGATACCGCCTTCATCTGCGGTCCGCAGGATATGATGCTGGGCGTCGCGCAAAGCCTCGAGGAACACGGGCTCGACAAGCGCCAGATCAAGTTCGAGCTCTTCGCCACCTCGACGCCGAGCCGCCGCCAGCGCAAGCCTGAGGCGACCGCAGCGGACGACAACAGGAACCTGTGCGAGGCCACCATCGTCATTGATGGACGCGCCCGCACTCTGTCCTTCGAGAAGGGCACCGCATCGGTGCTCGATGCCGCAACCGCCGAGGGACTGGAGCTGCCCTATGCCTGCAAGGGCGGCGTCTGCTCGACCTGCCGGGCGATGCTGGTCGAGGGCGAGGTGGACATGGACGCGAATTTCGCTCTCGAGGATTACGAGATCGCGCGGGGCTACATTCTGACCTGCCAAAGCTACCCGGTGAGCGACAGGATTCTGGTCGATTTCGACAAGTGACGCCGCAGGAGGCGGGGAGGGTGGTTCCATGGTCGATGAAGAAAGCCTCGTCACCTTCGTGGCCGGCGGCGGTCGCCTCAGCGCTCCCGATAACGTGACGCCGCGCTATCGCGGCGAACTCATGCGCCTGATGGCGATCTTCGTCGATTCCGAGATGGCAGGAGCCTCGGGCTTCGCCGATTGCATCAACCTGGCTCCCGGGCTCAAGGAGCGGATCATCGCGACGCGCATCGTTTTCGAGAAGTTCGACCATGCCCGTCAGGTCTTGGCTCTCATGGAGCAGTTCGGCGCCGATACGGCGCAATATGTGGGGGCTCATCCCTGGGCGTCCCGTCTCGACCGCAGCGTCAATCTGGCCACGCGGCGCATTGCCGGAGACATGCGCCTCAACGTGTTCCATTACCCGATCAACGGCTGGGTCGACGCGGTGGTGATGAACTGCCTGATGGGGCAGGCCACCGTGGTGCAGCTCGACGAACTGACGCGCGGCTCCTATCAGCCCCTCGCCGACGTCTTGGCCGAGATTCTTCCCATCGAGAAGCGCCACGCGGAACGGGGGGAGCAGGGATTGCGGGCGGCTCTCGAGAGAGGCCACGACAGGACCGATGCCCAGGCCTCCGTCAACTACTGGTATCCGCGCGTGGCGGATACCTTCGGCAGCAGCGCGTCGGATCACTTCGCCCAGCATCGCAAATTCGGCCTGCGCCAAAAGGGCAGGGACGAGCTGACGGGGCAATGGCAGAGCCACGTTCATCCGATGCTCTCGCGCTTTGGGCTCGAGGTTCCGGGTCATGAGCCGCGCGAGATCGGCGATCAGGTCTCGCTTCAGTGACTGCTGAGCATCGGCCGTCCCGTGGGGCGCGGAATGCCCGAGCCGTCGCAGCCTCTATTCCGCAGCGCTGACCCGCCGCGACGAGGGTGCGGGTTCCGCCTGAAGATTGCGGGTTCCGTCCACGATGAGCCGCGAGACCAGCGCGGCATAATCTGCGCGGGTCACCTCGCCGGTGCTCTTGAACCACAGATAATGCCAGTTGATCATGCCGAAGAGCGACATGGTCACGGGCTTGAGCAGCTTGGTTCCCTTGAGCTGCGGCGCAACGCCCGCCACCGCATCGGAGAAGATCGTGACCAGGTCCCGCTCCACCGCCTTGAGCTCAGCCTGGCGGTCGGTCGGGAGCAGGCGCATGCCGTTGATCTGCACGTTGTGCTGGGCGTCGGCATCGCGATAGGCCTCGAGCAGCGCCGCCACGAGCTCCCTCAGGCGCTCGTCCGGAGCAAGGCCCGGGCGGTCGGCCGCCTCCACGACCTCCAGCAGCTCTTCGAGGTGGAAGCGGATCACGTCGAAGAGCAGCGCCTCCTTGTCCTTGTAGTAGTGGTACAGGTTGGCCTTGGAGACCCCGCAGGCTTCTGCGATCTTGCTCATCGAGGCGCGGTCGTAGCCGTGCTCGGCAAAGAGTTCGGCCGAGCGATCGAGGATCGCCCGGCGCTTGTCGTCATAATCGGTGGCACGGGTACGGGCCATGGGATTTTTCTATTCCTTCGGTCTGCGGTCGATCACGCGCCGCGCCTTGCCGAGCGAGCGCTCGATTCCTTCCGGGTCGAGGACATTGACCTGGGCCGTGATGCCGATGGTGTCCTTGATCGCCTGGCTCAGGCGGTCGGCGGCGGCTTGCCGGGTTTCCGGATAATCGGCATCCGGCCGGATCTCGGCCCTGATCTCCATCTGGTCCATCCGGCCCTCGCGGGTCAGGATGATCTGGTAATGTCCCGACAGGGTCGGAATGGCGAGGAGCTTCTCCTCGATCTGGGTCGGGAACACGTTGACGCCGCGGATGATCATCATGTCGTCGGTTCGGCCCGTGACTTTCTCCATGCGGCGCATGGTGCGCGCCGTGCCGGGAAGAAGACGCGTGAGATCCCGGGTGCGATAGCGGATGACCGGCATGGCTTCCTTGGTCAGCGAGGTGAAGACGAGCTCGCCCTCCTCGCCGTCCGGCAGGACTTCGCCCGTCACGGGGTTGATCACCTCGGGGTAGAAGTGATCCTCCCAGATGTGCAGTCCGTCCTTGCTCTCCACGCATTCGCAGGCGACGCCCGGCCCCATGACCTCGGACAGGCCGTAAATGTCGACCGCATGGATATCGAAGGCCTCTTCGATCTCCGTCCGCATGGCGTTCGTCCATGGCTCGGCGCCGAAGATCCCGACCTTCAGCGAGGATTGCCGGGGATCGAGACCTTGCTTCTTGAACTCGTCGAGGATCGCCAGCATGTAGGACGGCGTGACCATGATGATGTCGGGCTTGAAGTCCTGGATGAGCTGCACCTGGCGTTCGGTCATGCCGCCCGACATGGGGATCACCATGCAGCCGAGGCGCTCTGCGCCGTAATGCGCGCCCAATCCTCCGGTGAAGAGGCCATAGCCGTAGGCCACGTGCACCTTCATGCCCGGACGCCCGCCGCTCGCCCGGATGGAGCGCGCCACCACGTCCGCCCATGTGTCGATGTCGCGCTTGGTGTAGCCGACGACCGTGGGCTTGCCGGTGGTGCCCGACGAGCCGTGCACGCGGGCGATCTGGTCCTGCGGAACGGCGAACATGCCGAAGGGATAATTGTCCCGCAGGTCGGCCTTGGTGGTGAACGGGAACTTGGCGAGATCGCTCAGATCCCTGAAGCCGTCCGGATGAACGCCCGCCGCGTCGAACGTCGCTTTGTAATGCGGCACGTTCTCGTAGGCATGGCGCAGGGACCAGGCGAGGCGCTCGCGCTGCCAGGCGGCAAGCTCATCCCGGGACGCCAGTTCGAAGCGATCGAGCTGCGTCGCCTGAGGCTTGAGTTCGGACAGCTTGCGGTGCGGAATCTGAAGCAAGGGAACCTCCCATTCGTTCGTTCTTATGGGGTCTTTCCGGTGTCGCCCGATGCGAGAAGCGTGCCCGCGATGGTGCGCGAGTGCCCGCGGAATTCGGCGACGGTTTCGCCCTGACCGTTGCGGACCGTGACGTCGTAGATCCCCGAGCGGCCCGAACGGTGGCGCTCGACCGCATGGGCCGTGAGCGTGTCGCCCCGCCGGCCCGGCTGGAGGAACGTCACGGCGCATTGCTGGGCGACCGTGCGCTGGTCGTAGGTGTTGCAGGCGAACGCGAAGGCCGAGTCGGCGAGGGTGAAGATGAAGCCGCCGTGGCAGATGCCGTGCCCGTTCGTCATGTCCGGGCGGATCGTCATGGACAGGACGGCCTCGCCGGGCGACACGCGCTCGACCCTCATCCCGAGCCCCTGGCTCGCCTGGTCCTCGGCCCACATGGCGTCGGCGCAGGCTGCGGCGAGGTCGCAGGCGGAACGTCCTGCGGGGGTCGATCCTGCGTCCATCACGCCCTCCCGGTGAATTTCGGCTGCCGCTTCTCGAAGAACGCGGTGACGCCTTCGATGTAGTCGGGCGTGCGGCCGGCCTGGCCCTGAAGATCGCGCTCCAGATTGAGCTGGTGGTCGAGATCGTTGGTCTCGGAGGCGTCGAGCGCCTGCTTGATCAGACGAAGCCCGAGCGTCGGCTGAACCGCGAAGTGGGCGGCAAGGCGATGGGCCTCGTCCATCAGGGCGCCGTCCTCGACCGACTTCCAGATCATGCCCCAGGCCTCCGCCCGATCGGCAGGAACAGGCTCGGCCAGGAGCGCGAGCGCGCGGGCTCGCGCCGGCCCGACGAGGCGCGGCAGAAACCAGGTGCCGCCGGAATCGGGCACGAGGCCGAGCTTCGCAAAGGCCTGGATGAACTTGGCCGAACGGGCCGCCAGGACGATGTCGCAGGCGAGCGCGAGATTGGCTCCCGCGCCCGCTGCAACGCCGTTGACCGCGCCGATGACCGGCATCCGCAGGGCGCGCAGCTTGCGCACGAGCGGATTGTAGAGGCGCTCCAGGGTGGAGGAGAGATCCGGAACCTGGCCTGGGCTGAAGACCCGGTCGGACAGGTCCTGTCCGGCACAGAAGCCACGGCCGGCGCCCGTGAGGACGAGAGCCCGGCAGGTCTCGTCCGCTTCGGCATCGCGAAGGGCCGCCATCAGGGCCGCATGCATCGCCTCGTTGAAGGAGTTCAGACGATCGGGCCTGTTGAGGGTGATCACCTGATAACCCTCTCGACGCTCCGTGATGACGAGATCGTTCTCCACCATGGCCCTCCCGAACATTCGCTGGCAAGCGGGTGGTCTTGCGACTTGTTTACTATTGACCAACCGTCCGGTCAATTATATTGATGGGACAAACAGCGTCAATAAGCCAACACTCGGCCCTTTGCGGAGCGAAACGGGATGGCAGGTTTCGACGGCCAACAGGATGCACGCGCACGGCAACGCCAGCCTCGCGCAGTCCTGTCCCATTGCTCCGTTCCCGCAACGACCGGCAGGCTCCCGACGGCCTGATCCCTTGCGCAACAACAAGAACAACAAACGACAACGAACCTCGGAGGAAACACATGAACGCGAAGGCAACTCACACGATCCTGCTGGCGACCTCTCTCATGGGCCTGGCTCTGTCCCATGGCGCGCTCGCGCAGGACACCGTCAAGATCGGATCCGTTCTCTCGGTCACCGGGCCGTCGTCCTTCCTGGGTGAACCCGAGGACAAGACGCTCAAGCTCTACGTCGACAAGATCAATGCGGCCGGCGGCGTCGCGGGCAAGAAGATCGAGCTCGTGATCTACGACGACGGCGGCGACGCCAACAAGGCGCGCACCTTCGCGACCCGCCTCATCGAGGACGACGAGGTGATCGCCATGGTGGGCGGCACGACGACCGGAAGCACCATGGCGATGATCCCGGTCTTCGAAGACGCGAAGGTCCCGTTCATCTCGCTCGCCGGCGCCATCGAGGTCATCGATCCCGTGCGCAAGTTCGTCTTCAAGACGCCGCACACCGACAAGATGGCCTGCGAGAAGATCTTCGAGGATCTGAAGAAGCGCAATCTCACCAAGATCGGCATGATCTCGGGCACGGACGGCTTCGGAGCGTCCATGCGGGCGCAATGCGTCAAGGTCGCGCCGAATTACGGCATGCAGATCCTCATCGACGAGAATTACGGTCCGCGCGACAGCGACATGACCGCCCAGCTCACGAAGATCAAGAACACGGCGGGCGTGCAGGCGGTGGTCAATCCGGGCTTCGGCCAGGGGCCGGCTATCGTGACCCGCAACTACGCCCAGCTCGGCATGACGAACATCCCGTTCTACCAGAGCCACGGCGTAGCCTCGAAGAGCTTCATCGATCTGGCCGGTCCGGCCGCCGAGGGTGTGCGTCTGCCGGCCGCAGCGCTCCTCGTCGGCGACAAGCTGCCGGAGAGCGACCCGCAGAAGAAGGTGGTGACCGAATATAGGCAGGCCTACGAGGGCGCCACGAAGCAGCCGGTCTCGACCTTCGGCGGTCACGCCTACGACGGACTGTTCATCCTGGTCGAGGCCATGAAGCGCGCGAACTCGACCGATCCCCAGAAGATTCGCGACGAGATCGAAAAGACCAAGGGCTTCGTCGGCACAGGCGGCATCGTGAACATGTCCGCCACCGATCATCTCGGCCTCGACCTCTCGGCGTTCCGCATGCTCGAGATCAAGGGCGGCGACTGGAACCTGGTCGCCTCCGGAAGCTGATCCCACGCTGCAACCGATCGGGCGGCAGGCTGCCGGTCAGCCTGCCGCCCGGCAACCTGAAGGTCGCGGGGCTGCATCATGGCCGAGTTCCTCCAGTTCCTCATCTCCGGTCTGACGGTGGGAGCCGTCTATGCGCTGGTCGCACTCGGCTTCACCCTGATCTACAACGCCTCGGGCGTGGTGAACTTCGCCCAGGGCGAGTTCGTCATGCTCGGCGGCATGGTGACGGTGTTCGCGTCGGCAGCCGGTCTGCCGCTGCCGCTGGCGGCCCTGGTCGCCATCGCGGCCGCCGTGGCAATCGGGCTCATGCTGCACCGCTTCGCCATCGAGCCCGCGCGCGGAGCGTCGGCCGTGACGCTCATCATCATCACCATCGGAGCCTCGATCCTGCTGCGCGGCGTCGCGGCGATCGTCTTCGACAAGCAGTTCCACAAGCTCCCCGCCTTCACGGGCGACACCCCGGTCGACGTGCTCGGCGCCGCCGTGCAGCCGCAGAGCTTCTGGGTGCTCGGCGGAACCGCGGTCGTGGTCCTGGGGCTCTACGTCTTTCTCGAGCATACGCTTCTCGGCAAGGCCGTGCTGGCCACGGCCGCGAACCGTCTGGCCGCGCGGCTCGTCGGGATCAACACGACCACAATCATGGCGCTCGCCTTCGGCGGCTCCGCGGCCATCGGGGCGATCGCCGGCATCCTGGTCACGCCGATCACCCTGACGAGCTACGATGTCGGGACGTTGCTGGCCCTGAAGGGCTTTGCCGCCGCCATGCTGGGCGGCATGGGCAATCCGGTCGGTGCGGTCGTCGGCGGGCTCCTGCTCGGTCTGCTGGAGGCCTTCGGCGCGGGCTATCTCAGCTCGACCTACAAGGATGCCTTCGCGTTCCTGGTCATCCTGATCGTCCTGTTCGCGGCGCCCCAGGGCCTGTTCGGACGCCGGGTCGTGGAGAGGGTGTGAGCATGCGTGCACTCGTGAACCAGCGCTTCGTCACCCTCGCGATCCTGGCCGTCGTGATCGCCGTGCTGCCGCTCGCCTTTCCGTCGAGCTACTATTTCCGCGTCGCCTCGCTCGTGTGGGTGTCGGCGCTCGCGGCCATCGGCCTCAACATCCTCATGGGACAGGCAGGCCAGGTCAGCCTCGGGCACGCGGCGTTCTTCGGCATCGGCGCCTACGCGGTCGCCATCGGTCCGACGCATCTCGGCATCCCGCCCTGGGCGGCGCTTCTCTTCGGGGCGCTTCTCTCGGGCGTCCTGGCTTACCTCGTGGGGCGCCCCATCCTGCGCCTCAAAGGCCATTATCTGGCCATCGCCACCCTGGGGCTCGGCGTTCTCGTGGCGCTCGTCATCACGACGGAAAGCCGCTGGACCGGCGGGCCGGATGGCATGCCCGTCGAGAGGCTCACCCTGTTCGGCTGGCGGGTCAGCGGATCCTACACCTGGTACTGGGTGACCGGAGGCCTCCTGCTGATCGGGACCTGGATCGCCCTCAACCTCGACGAGACGCCGACCGGGCGTGCCTTCCGGGCCCTGCACGACAGCGAGGTCGCCGCGCAGGTGGTCGGCGTCGACGTGGCGCGCTTCAAGCTGCAGGCCTTCGTGATCGCCGCGATCTATGCATCGCTGGCCGGATCCGCGCTGGCCTTCATGAACGGGTTCATCAACCCGGATCAGGCCGGTTTTCTGCATTCGGTGGAACTCGTCACCATCGTGGTGCTGGGCGGGCTCGGATCCGTCGTGGGCAGCATCGTGGGCGCTGCGGTGCTCGTGACGTTGCCGCAGGCACTCACCGTCTTCCAGGAATACGAGCATCTTCTGCTCGGTCTCATCATCATCGTGGCGATGATCTTCATGCGCAACGGGATCGTGCCGAGCCTGTCGAACCTGCTTCTCCGGAGGGCGCGCTCATGAGCATCCTGAAGGCGACGGATGTGGGCATCTCCTTCGGCGGCGTGAAGGCCGTCGACGGGGTGAGCTTCTCGGTGAACCCCGGGCAGATCCTGTCCATCATCGGACCGAACGGGGCGGGCAAGACGACTCTCTTCAACATCGTGTCCGGCGTCTACGTGGCGAGCCGCGGGTCGATCCATCTCGCCGACGAGGACGTGACCGGACTTGCGCCGCACAAGCTGGCGGCGCGCGGTTTGTCCCGCACCTTTCAGAACCTGCAGATCTTCCAGCGCATGACCGCCTGCGAGAACGTGATGGTAGGCCGTCATCTTCGGGAGAAGTGCAGCCTTCTTCCGGCCCTGTTCAGAACCCCTTCCGTCACGCGCCAGAATCGTGAGACGCGGGCCGCCTCACTCGCGCTTCTGGCAGAGGTCGGGTTGAAGGATGCTGCGGATACCCCGGCAGGCTCGCTGCCCTACGGCGCCTGCAAGCGCCTCGAAATCGCGCGCGCGCTCGCCGCCGAACCACGCGTCCTTCTCCTCGACGAGCCGGCCGCCGGCTGCAACGCGGTGGAGACCGAGGAAATCGATCACCTCATCAAGCAGGTCGCCGACCGGGGCGTGGCCGTCGTTCTCGTCGAGCACGACATGAAGCTCGTGATGAAGATCTCCGACAGGATCCTCGTGCTCGAGCGCGGCCGTCCGCTCGCCGAGGGAACGCCGCGGGAGGTGCGCGATGATCCACGGGTCCTTGAGGCTTATCTGGGACAGCACGGCGCACGGGAGGCTGCCCGTGCTTGAGGTCCAGGATCTGCGCAGCGCCTATGGCCGGATCGAGGTGCTCAAGGGCATCAGCCTCGATGTTCGCTCGGGCGAGATCGTCGCGCTCGTCGGCTCGAACGGCGCGGGCAAGACCACGCTGCTCCGGACGCTCTCCGGCGTTCAGCCGATGACCGGTGGCGAAATCCGCTTCGAGGGCCGGCGCATCGACCGCCTGCCGCCGCACCGCAGGGTCGGGCTCGGCATCACGCAATCGCCGGAAGGCCGACAGGTGTTCGGGCCGCTGACCGTCGAGGACAACCTGCGCCTCGGCGCCTATCATCGTCGCGACCGGGAAATCGATCAGGATCGCGACCGCATCTTCGCCATGTTCCCGGTTCTGGCCGAGAAACGCCACCTTCTCGCCGGAGGGTTGTCAGGCGGTCAGCAGCAGATGCTGGCGATCGGCCGCGCGCTCATGGGAAGGCCCAAGCTTCTGCTCTTGGATGAACCGTCCCTCGGGCTTTCGCCGCTTCTCGTCGACCAGATCCTCGATGCCATCGTGTCCCTCAAGAAGGACGGCATCACGGTCCTTCTCGTCGAGCAGAACGCCAGTGCGGCTCTGGCCATCGCCGACAGGGGCTATGTGCTGGAGACCGGAAAAGTCGCTTACAGCGGAGCGGGTGCGGCCCTGCTGGCCGATCCGCAGGTCAAGGCCGCCTATCTCGGCATCGCGTGATCAGACCGATCCGTCCTGGGCCTGGTGCAGGCTCTGCCGGGCGAGGGCGAGAGCCTCCTGCAGCACGGCCTGGTCGCCGATATGGTTGGCGAGGATCAGAACGAGGGCGCTGTTGAGCGCTGCGCTGTCCTCGTCCGACAATCCCCGGTGAGCTTCGATCAGCGCACGGTAGGCGCGGTCCGGATCGGGGAAGCGGCTCTCGATGATGAGCGAAGTCATGCGCAATCCCCCTCGAAGCCTCTCAGGCGACGGGAGGCGCGCTCGATCTGAGCCGGCGCGGCATGACGCCAGCGTGCCGCGAGATGCTGGTCCGGTCGCACGAGATAGGTGCTTCCGGGCGTCGCGTCGAAGCGTCGGGCGAAATGGCCTTCCGGATCGATCAAGTCGTCACCGATGACGAGCACGCGCTTACCTGCGGGCGGCGGAGCACCGTCGGGCACATGGATGATGGTCTCCTCGCTGCCCAGGGTGTCGAGCAGCCAGACAGGCTGACCGCCGCGGGTCCGCATCGGAGCGTCGGGCAAGGGAGCGCCGAGGCGGGCGGATCCGGACCAGGCCTCACGATCGGGTGTCGACAGAGGGCTCTCATAGGTCGAGGGCAGGGACAGCCGACCGGAATTCACCATCCGCTTCGCGAAAGGAGTGTGACGCGCGAGAGCAAGGGTCGCATCGCGGAAACGTCGCTCCTGCGCCGAGCGCGGGGCAATGAAGTCGGTGGAGCGGGTCGAATGACCGATGTTCTCGTCCGCGGCCGCCGAGCGTTCGATGTCGTAGGTGTCGATCAGACGCGCCGGGGCTTCGCCCCTGACGACGAGCGCCAGCTTCCAGGCAAGGTTCTCGGCATCCTGAATGCCGGAATTGGCCCCGCGCGCTCCGAAGGGAGACACCTGGTGGGCGGCGTCGCCGGCAAAGACCACGCGGCCATGGACGAAGCGTTCCAGGCGGCGGCACTGGAACGTGTAGACCGAGACCCATTCGAGCGTGAAATCCTCATGCCCCAGCATCTGCCGAAGGCGGGGAATGACCCGCTCGGGCGCCTGCTCGGCCTTCGCATCCGCATCGGGGCCGAGCTGCAGGTCGATGCGCCAGACATCGTCGGGTTGCTTGTGAAGAAGCGCCGAGCGACCGTCGTGGAAGGGCGGATCGAACCAGAACCAGCGCTCGGGCGGAAAGTCGCCCTTCATCTTCACGTCGGCGATGAGGAAGCGATCCTCGAAGACTTCACCGCGGAAATCCAGACCGAGCATTCCGCGCAAGGCCGAGCGGGCGCCGTCGGCGGCCACCACCCAATCGGCGTGGAGCTCGTAGGCGCCCTCGGGCGTGTCAACGGTGAGCGTCACGCCGTCGTGACAGCGCATGAGACCGGTCACCTTGTTGCGCCAGCGGATGTCGAGATCGGGCAGCTCCGCGGCGCGCTCGACGAGGGCATGCTCGAGATAATACTGCTGAAGATTGATGAAGGCCGGCATCTTGTGCCCGTCCTCGGGCAGCAGGTCGAAGGCATAGAGCTGGTCGTCCCGCTGGAACACCTTTCCGAGCTTCCAGGTCACGCCTCTCTCGAGACAGGGTTGGGCGGCGCCGAGCCGGTCGAGGATCTCGAGCGTGCGTTTGGCATAGCAGATGCCGCGGGATCCCTCGCCGATCCGATCCGCATCGTCGAGAAGAACCACGGACACGCCACGCTGCGCCAGGTCGATGGCCGTGCAAAGGCCCACGGGACCCGCGCCGACCACGATGACCGGATGCCGGGCCGGGGAGGGCCGATCCTGGTCGGCGCTGCGGCGGTAACCGAACTGGAAGAGGGTCTTGCGATTGTTCATGGCGGCCTCCGCCCGTTCGCCCCGGACTAGCCTTGCAGGGCCGCCCACATCTCCCGGTCGCGCTCGGCGGTCCAGATGACGGGATGATCGATGCCGGAGGCTTCGTCGAAGGCGCGCGACACGTTGAACGGCAGGCAATGCTCGTAGATCGCGAAGCTTCCGAATTTCGGGTCCATCGCGTCGCGCGTGGCCGCGAAGGTCTCCTTGAGGGAGCGTCCGCGCGCAGCCGACAGTTCGGCCGCTCCATAGAGCGTGCCCACGAAGTCGCGGGTCATCGCCACCGCCTCGCGGACCGCCTGCTCGCCCTGCAGCGCATCGCCCCGCCCCGGCGCTATCGCCTTCGGCTGGAAGTCGAGGATCGAGTCCAGGGTCTGCGGCCACTCGCGCAGGTAAGCGTCGCCGCAATAGCAGGCGGAGTGATACTCCACCAGATCGCCGGTGAACATCACTTCCGCGTCCGGCACCCAGGCCACGATGTCGCCCGCCGTGTGGCCGGCGCCGAGATGGAAAAGCTTGACCTCGCGCTTGCCGAGAAACACCGACATGCCGCTCTCGAAGGTGAGCGTCGGCCAGGTCAGACCGGGTGGGATGCTGCTTTCGCCGCGGAACAGGCGCGGGAAGCGGCCGATCTCGGACGCCTTGTCCTGCTCGCCGCGCTCGACGATCAGATCGTAGGTGGTTGTCGAAGCGATGATGCCTTGCGCCTTGTAGGCCGAGGCCCCGAGCACGCGCACGGCATGGTAATGCGAGAGCACCACGTACTTGATCGGCTTGTCGGTGACTGTGCGCACACGGGCGATCACGTCCTCGGCCATGGCCGGCGTGGCCTGCGCGTCGATGACGATGCAGCCGTCATCGCCGACGATGATACCGGAATTGGGATCGCCTTCGGCCGTGTAGGCATAGAGATCGGGCCCGATCTCCGTGAACGATACCGTCTTGGCGGTGGTGTCGCCTGTCGAGGCGAAAGCCTTTTCGGCCATGGCGATTCTCCCTGTCGTGGAACGCAGCTCATGCCGTCGCCTTCGACGTCGAAGGCGACGGCGGGTTGCTTTGACCGACAGGGTAGTCGCGATCCCACGACCGTCAAGGTCGCGACCGTGGCTTGGCTCAGCGGATGTTGAAGCGAAGCGGCACGGTGAACGTCGATTGCGGGATGAAGTCCGGGATCGGCGGCAGGGACGATCCCGGGCTTGCCGCGGCAAGCGCAGCCTGATCGAGCGCCGGATGGCCTGCGCCCCGCACCAGGGACGCGCTCACGATGCGACCGGACCGATCCATGGTGAAGCGCACCGTTGCAACGCCCGTGACGCCCTGGTTGCGCGCGACGTCGGGATAACGCAGGCGGTTGCGCAATGAGGCCACGAGGCTGGCCAGGTAGCGATTGCGGGCGGTCGGATCGGCCGAGGCCGCCTGGCCGCCCGTATCCTCGCGTGAGGCCGAAGCCTGCCCCTGGCGGGCATCCGAGGGAAGCGGCTTCGGTTCCGCGACGGTCCGGCGCAGCGGCGGCCTGCGCTCTACCGGCTTCGGCGGTGGCTTCTTCTCCGGCGTGGGCGGCGGGGGCGCGTCCTTGGGCGGCGGGCGCGCGTCGACGGGCTTGGCGACGACTGTCTCGGGAGGCGGCAGGATGATGGCCTCGGTCTGCGCCGCCTCCTGTTCGACCGGCACGGCTTCGACAGGGACCGCTTCGGCCACCTCCTGCGGCTGGACTTCGGCGATCTCCTGCGGAGGCTGCTCCTCGACGGTGTCCGATCCGACCGGCAGGGCCTCCGCCTCGATGGGCGGCACGTCCTGGGACTGCTCGAGCGATGGCGCGACCGACACGATTTCTTCCATGGCGGGCGCGAGATCGATGGTGATCTCCTGCTCCCCGGGCGATTTCTCTGTATCGGACGACCACAGGGTCACGGCCGTCAGCGCCGCTCCATGCAGCAGGAGCGCGGCGAGAAGGGCGATCCCGAGCCGGTTCGGCTCCTGCGTCGGTCTGAGAGTATGAACGGACATCGGGCTGCTGCGGATCCTACGGGGCCGGCGGTCCGCTCGGGGCCTGCGCGATCAGGGACACCCTGCTGAAGCCTGCGGCGTTGATCTGGCCCATGATCTCGATGATGCGTCCGTACGGAACGGCCTTGTCGCCACGAACGAGGACGACCTGACCCGCATCCGCGCCCGCAAGCTGCCGCAGCCGCGGCATCATAGTCTCGGCCGCGAGGGGCTCCTTGTCGAGGAAGGGCTGGCCCTGCGCGTCGATGGTGACCACCACCGGCTGCTTCGGCTGCGACACCTTCGGGGCCGTCGTCTTCGGCAACTGCACGGGCACGCCGACGGTCATCAGCGGGGCTGCCACCATGAAGATGATGAGCAGAACGAGCATCACGTCCACAAGCGGCGTGACGTTGATCTCCGACAGGGGAGCGGACCCGAACTCGTCGTCGGTATCCTGCGCCCGGATTGGCCCCATGCCCATTATTTGGCAGCCTCCGCTCGAACGGGGGATTTGCGGTCGCGGGCGAGCCGGTCGCCGAGCGCCGTGATGCCGGCCGCGAAGGATTGCTGCAGGCGGCCGAGATCGGTCGTCAGCTTGTTGTAGGCCATCACGGCCGGGATGGCGGCCACGAGGCCGATGGCGGTGGCGAACAAGGCCTCCGCGATGCCGGGGGCCACGACGGAAAGGCTCGTGTCCTGGCTCGCCGCGATCGCCGAGAAGGAGTTCATGATGCCCCAGACCGTGCCGAACAGGCCGATGAACGGTGCGGCGGAGCCGATGGTGGCGAGAAACGGGAGGCCGACCTGAAGCTGGCGCATGTCGACGGACAGGGCAGCCCGCATGGCCCGCTCGATCCGCTCGCGCCGCTCGGCCCGGCTCTCGGAAACATCCTGATCGCGCCAGGCCTCGTGACCCGCCGCGACGATCCGGCCCGTCGCCCCGGGCATCTGCGGGTGAAGCCTGTCTCCCGAGCGCGCCGCGGCTTCGAAGGAGCGAGCCTGGCGGCGGATTCTTCCGAAGCGAAGAAGCTTCTCGATGACGATGGTCCAGCAGCCGAGGGACGCCAGGACGAGCAGGATCATGACGCCCTTGACGATCGGATCGGCTTGCAGGAACAGGCCGAGGAAGGACATGTCATGCGTTGCGGCAGGCATGATCTCGTTCATCATGGCAATCTCACTTCACGAAGGATACGGCGTCGATCTTGGAGGCTGTCTCAATTCCGGACAGGCATTCCTCGCGCGCGGTGGTCGCGCCTTCGCAGGTCAGGACGTCGTTGAGCAGAACACGTCCGAAGCGCGAGCAGTTCAGCCCAGGAAAGTCGAAGAGCTTGATGAGGGTCTTGCGGCGAGGGACCGGACCGACCTCCACCGCCAGCCGCTTGGCCGCCACCCCGTCGGTGTCCAGTGCGAAGAGGTCGAGCTTCAAAGATTTCCAGCTCTCGCCTTTCTGATTGTCGATCCGGAAATAGGTCCGGCAGCTTTCCCCCGATGCTTCGATCTTGTTCAACTCGATCCGTAAGGGACTGGAAGCCGGCGCATTGTCCTGGGCAAGCGCCATTCCGCTGAAAGGCAGGAGCAGAGCCAGGCAGGCGAAGACGCTTCCCGATGTGAACCCAGGCTCATTCCATGTGCTCATGCCCATGAACTCGTTCTCCTCATACTGGGGCGCGACCGCCGGACGTGGTGCGCAGTTCCGGATCCTTCGCCGGACGAGCTGAACGCCCTTGCCTCCGGCAGATCGACCGACTGCCCGAAACCGGGAGGATTCCCGTAGGCACGTCCGATGAAGTATCTGAAAGAAGTGAGATTGATCAAGGGCTTAGCGGAAAGTCAGAGGCGTTCTAAAACACCCGCTACAGCCTTGAGATCGGGGTGATATTCGCTTCCTTAAAAGGGCTTCAAAGTAATTTTCTTCCGCTTTGCCGCGCCGTTCGGGTGCCGGCATGGCCTTGTCCCGACTTCACCTCGGGCACCGCCCGTCGAACGAAGCTCGGCCATTTTTCCTGCGAATTCCACGAAAAGACCATTTTGCCTGAAGAAGAGAGAGCATGCCCTTGATTCAGGAGAACCTGCTTGAGCTTCAACGGTCACGACAAGCCCTTTCCCACCTGGTACCCCTACGCGTTCGTGGGTGCGCTGGCAGCGATCGGCGCGGCGTTCTACGTGCTCGGCTAGGAACACCCGTTTATGGATGGGTCATATGCTGCGGCTGACGGGGCGCGACGTCGTGGGAAATGGTTGGCGCGCTTGCGGGCCAGGAGCGGTGCGGCAGGGGCTCCAGCACTGCATCCCAAAACGAAGCGAGGCGGTACATCCGCGCCCCGTTCGCTTTTGGGAGAGTGTTGATCCGGCGAGGGATCAGCAGGAAGATCATCGCTCGGTGATGGTTAACGACTGGTTAACGAGCCTCCGAAGGAGCGATGTATCGCACTCGCCGCCCGTCGGGACGAGCCGGGAGCATCGAATTCCGGCTCCCCGTTCTGCTTACATCGTCGCGCCGACCTGCCACGGAACGAACTCGAGATCGCCGTAGCCGAGTTCCTCCGACTTGGTGTGCTCACCGGACGCGACCCGGAGCAGGATCTCGAAAATCTCCAGACCCTTCGTGTCCAGGGACACGCCGTCGAGGACATCGCCGCAATTGATGTCCATGTCGTCGAGCATGCGACGGTAGATATCGGAATTGGTAGCGAGCTTCAGGGACGGCACGGGCTTGCAGCCGAAGGCCGAGCCGCGGCCCGTCGTGAAGGCGATCAGGTTCGCGCCGCCGGCCACTTGGCCGGTCGCGGCAACAGGGTCGTAGCCCGGCGTATCCATGTAGACGAAGCCGTGGTCCTTCACCGGTTCGGCATATTCGTAGACGGCACGGAGCGTGGAGCGTCCTCCCTTCGCTGCGGCGCCGAGCGATTTTTCGAGGATCGTCGTCAACCCGCCCGCCTTGTTGCCGGGCGAGGGGTTGTTGTTCATCTCGCCGCCGTTTCGGGCCGTGTAATCCTCCCACCATCGGATCCGCGACACGAGCTTCTCGCCGATCTCCCGGGTGGCAGCCCGCCGGGTCAGAAGATGCTCGGCACCGTAGATCTCGGGAGTTTCGGACAGGATCGACGTTCCGCCGTGGCGGACCAGGAGATCGGACGCGACACCGAGGGCCGGGTTGGCGGTGAGCGCCGAATAGCCGTCGGAACCGCCGCATTGAAGGGCAAGCACAAGCTCCGATGCGGGGCGTGTCTCCCGCTGAGCCCGGGCGGCGATCGGCAGCATGTCCTTCACGGCATCGACGATGGCCTGCACGGTGCGTCTCGTGCCGCCCGTCTCCTGAATGGTGAGGGTCCGGAAGGTTTCACTTTCGGTGAGGCCGTATTCCTGCTTCATCCGGCCGATCTGAAACACCTCGCAGCCGAGACCGACCATGATGACGCCCGCGAAGTTGGGGTGGCTGGCATAGCCCCATTGCGTGCGACGCAGGATGTCGAACCCTTCGCCATAGGCCGCGTGACCGCAACCGGTTCCGTGGACGATCGCAACGACGCCGTCGATGCCGGGGTAGTCGCGAAGAAGGCCGGCACGCTCGACTTCGGCGGCGGCGAAGCGTGCGACGGACGCGGAGCAGTTCACCGATGTCAGAATGCCAATATAGTTGCGCGTGCCCGTCCGGCCGGAAGCGCGGCGGTAACCCTGGAACGTGGCCCGCAGCTCGGACGGGAGCAGGTCGTCCTCCCGGGCATCCGCGCTGAAGGCGTAGTCCCGCTCGAAGTCGTGCAGGCCGACATTGTGCTCGTGCACCCATTCCCCGGGCGCGATGTGGGTCTTGGCGAAGCCGATGATCTGGCCGAATTTCTTGATCGGCTCGCCTTCCCGGATCGGCTCCGCGGCCATCTTGTGGCCGCGCAGGATGCGCTCGCGGGCCGTCAGTCCAGCCGCGCTCGCGCCTTGATTCACGAGATCGATCGCGATGACCACGTTGTCATCGGGGGAGAGGCGGATGGTGCGAGGAGTGCTCATGAGGATCTCGATAACCGGTTAGGAATGTCTTTCGAACGATCCACTATCGTCCCAAACCCATTTTCTGCGGAAGCCAAAGCGTCAGTTCTGGAATATAGGTGATCGCGATCAGCGCGAGCATCAAGGGGACGAGCCAGGGAAGGATCGCCACCGTGGTGCGCTCGACCGAAAGCCTGGAGACCCGCGCCAGGACGAAGAGCACCATGCCGAGGGGCGGATGAAGCAGGCCGATCATCAAATTCAGCGTCATGATGAGGCCGAAATGGATCGGATCGATGCCAAGCTTGAGCACGATCGGCAGCAGGATCGGCACAAGGATCGTGATCGCCGCGATGGTATCGATGAAGCAGCCGACGAACAGGATGAGGATGTTGGCCAGCAGCAGGAACACCCACTTGTTCTGCGTGAAGCCCAGAATCGCGTCCGACAGGATCTGCGCCGCTTGGCTGACCGTCAGAAGCCAGGCGAAGATCGACGCCGCCGTGACGATGAACAGAACCGAGGCCGTCGTCTCGATCGTATCGAAGGTCGCCTTGGCCAGGCTTCTGAACGTCATGGAGCGATAGCGGACGAGGCCCAGGAACAGCGACCAGATGACGGCCGCGACCGCCGCCTCCGTCGGGGTGAAGAGGCCGAGCGTCATGCCGCCGATCAGGATGACCGGCGCCATCAGGGCCATCACGGCCGAGAAGTCGAAATACCAGTCAAGGGCCAGCAGGACCACCAGGGCGATCCCGATGGAGAGATTGGGGGAAAGTCCGGCCTGGATCAGCAACCAGACGGCGACCGGAAAGGCCAGGACGATGGCGACCTCGATGGTGGCATTGCCCAGTTGAGTCCATGAGAACGGAGTATCTGCGCCCCATCCGTTCCGATAAGCGAAATAGGCGACGGTTCCCATCATCAGCAGGGTCATCACGATGCCCGGGATGAGGCCGCCCAGGAAGAGAGCCCCGATCGAGACGTTCGCCATCATTCCGTAGATCACGAACGGCAAGGAAGGCGGGATGATCGGCCCGAGGGTCGCGGATGCCGCCGTCACGCCAACGGCAAACTCCGTCGTGTAGCCGTGATCCTTCATGGCTTTGATCTCGATCGTCCCAAGGCCCGCCGCATCGGCGATGGCCGTTCCGGACATGCCTGAGAAGATCACCGATCCGATGATGTTCACCTGACCGAGGCCACCCTTCATCCACCCGACGAGCGCAACCGCGAACGAGTAGATTCGGCCGGTGACGCCGGCGATGTTCATGAGATTGCCGGCGAGGATGAAGAACGGGACTGCCAGCAGCGGAAAGCTCTCGACTCCGGCGATCATGCGTTGCGCAACGATGACGTCCGGCACCGTGCCGGTCGCGAGGATGAAGAGCAGGGAGGCGACAGCCATGGAGAGGGCCACGGGCAGGCCGAGAACCATCAAAACGAGAAATGAGCCGATCAGGATGAGCATCAGGTTTCCGCCACCAAGGGTGCATCGAAGGCTTCGGGCCGCTCGAGCACGGAATAGCCGCGGCGCCAGTTGGCGACAGCGACCTGCACGGAGCGGAAGAACATCAGGACGAAGCCTATGAAAACAAAGGCATAGCTGAGATTTTTCGGGAGAGCGATCGTCGTCATCTGCTCATCGCCGATGATGCTCATGAAGCGCCAGACGAGGAGAGCCGCATAGGCGAAGAAGGCGACACGGATGACGTCGATCAGGGTCGCCAGAACGCGGGCGAGACCGGGTGAGAGGTAGCGATAGAGGAAGTCGACCTGGATGTGGCGGCTCATGCGCACGCACATGGATGACCCGATGAAAACGAGGGCGACCAGGAGATTGGTCGCGATCTCCTCCGTCCAGGCGAAGGAGTCGTTCAGCACGTATCGCGTGAAGAATTGAACGAAGACGGCAAGCGACATCGCCCAGAACAGGGCCAGGGACAGCCAGTCCTCGAAGGCATAGCCCGAAAGGTCGACCGGCGCGTGCTCGCTCTCGTCGAAAGTCTGCGCCAGTTCCTCGGCGCTGACCTGGGTGTGAACCTCAGTCGTCATGTCTTGGTGAACCTCGTTCCTGGAGGTCTGAAGCGATCCCCGCCGCGGCGGGCGGCGGGATACTCGAACGGCAGAACGGCGGGCCGCCGAAAACGGCCCGCCCGAAACCTCAGAGACCTTCGGATTTCAGAGCCTGGATCTTGTCGAAATCCGCCTTCCGATAGCCCAAGGATTCCAGGGTCACGTTCTTCATGACCGCTTCCTTGAACTCGTCCTTGTTGACCTCGGTGATCGTCAGACCCTTCTGCTTGAAGGTCTCGATCAATTCCTTCTCCTTCGCCTGGATCTCTCCCGAGGCGCGGGCAGCCGCCTCTTGCGCGACAGCGGTGAAGATCTTCTTGTCTTCATCCGAGAGCTTGGCCCAGAGCTGCTTGGAGACGATCGTCGCGAGATGGTCGACGATATGGCCGGTCAGCACGATGTTCTTCTGGACCTCGTAGAACTTCTTTGCCTCGATCGTCGTCAGAGGGTTCTCCTGCGCGTCGACCGTGCCGTTCTGAAGGGCCAGGTAGACCTCCGCGAAGGCGATGGGCGTGGTATTGGCGCCGCAGGACCGCGGCATGGCCAAGTAGGCCGGGGCATCGGGCACGCGGATCTTGAGGCCCTTCATGTCGGCGCAGGTCTTGAAGGGCTTGTTCGTGGACGTGTGGCGAATGCCATAATAGGTGAGCGCCAGCATCTGGTGCCCTGTCTTCTCGGCGTAGCCGGCGCCGAGTTCCTTGAAGACGTCGCTCTTCGCGAAGGCGAGCAGGTGGGCGGAGTCGCGGAAGATGTAGGGATAGTACCCGATGCCGATCGGCGGATAGCTGCGTGCGGCGAAGCTTGGACCGGAGATGATCATGTCGACCGTGCCGAGCGACAGGCCCTGATTGATGTCGCTCTCCTTGCCGAGCTGCGAGGCCGGATAGACGTCGATCTGATAGCGGTTGTTGGTGCGCTTCGCGATCTCCTGGGCCGCCCATACCGACTGGGTGTGGAACGGCTCCGAAGTTTCGTAGACGTGAGCCCACTTCAGCTTGGTCTGGGCACTCGCCGGCAATGCGGGAAGAATGACGGTTGCGGCGGCGACGAGGCCCAGCGCGAGACGGCGGGTCAGAAATGGCATAGGCGTTTCTCCGAATGCCGGCTCTGTGGCCGGTTGAAACATGATCACGAGCGGTGCCGCTCGTGGAAGCTACCCGACGAGACGGTGGCGTCCGCCCAACGGTTCGGCTAACATGTTAGGCAAATGGACGCCGTGGACAAGAGAAAAAGTTATGATTTCCTTGCTCCCCTCGAGCGGGGGAGCCGAGGGCATACGACGGACCTGGTGGAGCGCTCCCTGCGCTCGGCCATCGTGGCGCTCGATTTCGCTCCGGGCGAGTTCATCGACAAAGGCGCCGTCTGCAGTGCCCTAAGGGTGTCCCGGTTCCCGGTTTCGGAGGCGCTGACACGCCTGGCGGCGGAAGGGCTCGTCGAGATCCTGCCGCAGCGCGGGTCGAGAGCAGCGCGCATCCGCCTGGCGGAAATCAGGGAATCCATGCTGATCCGTCAGGCTCTGGAAGGGATGGTGGCGGAGAATGCCGCGCGGTATCTGTCCTGTCACGCCATCGAGGCCCTGCGTGGCAACCTGGAGGCGCAGCAGCAGGCCGTCCTGAGGGGAGATCGCCCGGGCTTCCACGTGCTGGATCTCGAATTCCACACGATCCTCGTCGAAGGGCTGAAGCTGCCGCGGGTCGCCGCCGTGATCGACGCCTCCCGGGCCAACATCGATCGTGTGCGCCGACTTCTCTCCTCGCCCCGCCGGCATATCGTGACCCTGGCCGAGCATTGGGAGATCTTCCGGGCTCTCGAGGCTCACGATGCGCTGGCCGCGCGCCGGGCCATGGAGGCGCACCTGGAAGCCGTCGTGGAGGAGTTGGGGCGGTTCTCCGTCGAGCGCGCGGAGGTGTTCGTGGAGGCCTGAACGGCAGGACGCGTCCCGCCTCGCCATCCAGGGTGCCGCTCCGGCGCCTGCGACCCGTCGCGGAGACGCGCCCGGTCCTGCGCCGGACGACACTTCACCGGCAACGCCCTGCGGTTTATAAATGTCGGATCGCCGGATCGGTAGCCGATGAAGGGACCAGGGCGATCGTTCCGCGACCCGAGGCCTGATGGCGTTCCGTCCGCTGGTGGATGCCGGCGACCTGCGCCGCACCGCGTGCCGGCTGCGGACTTTCGGCGACGCCATCCGTTTTCGCCTCAAGGAGTGCAAGCCATGAGCACGGCGGCCTATCCGCAAGCAGGACCGGATCGCTCGGCTGCCCGGCCGCAGGTCGATGCCTTCTTCGATCAGCGGACCTGCAGCGTCCAGTACATCGTGGCCGATCCTGCAACCGGACGCTGCGCTCTCGTCGATCCCGTTCTCGACTATGACGAGACGTCGGGATCGATCGCGACCGCGTCGGCCGATGCACTGCTTGCCCGCGTGAACGAGAAGGGCCTCACCGTCGAGTGGATTCTGGATACGCATCCCCATGCAGACCACCTGTCCGCCGCGGGCTATCTCAAGGACAGGACGGGTGGGAGGACGGCCATCGGGGAGCGGATCGTCGATGTGCAGCGGCTCTGGAAGGAGATCTACAACCTTGAGGAGTTTGCGGCCGACGGCTCGCAATGGGACCGCCTGCTCGCCGACGGCGAGGTCTTTCGGATCGGAGACATGGATGCACGCGTGATGTTCTCACCAGGCCACACCCTCGCATCCATCACCTATGTCGTCGGGGATGCCGCCTTCATCCACGATACGCTCTTCATGCCGGATTTCGGCACGGCCCGGTGCGACTTCCCCGGCGGGGACGCGAGAGCCTTGTGGCACACCATTCAGCGCATCCTCTCGCTGCCGGACGAGACCCGTCTGTTCTCGGGCCATGATTACAGGCCGGGAGGCCGGGATCCCGCCTGGGAGAGCACCGTCGCCAGTCAAAAGGCCTCCAACATCCACCTCGTCCGGGCTCCCACGGAGGACGCGTTCGTCGCCATGCGCCAGGCACGGGATGCCAAGCTGCCGATGCCGAAGCTGATCCTGCACGCCCTGCAGGTGAACATGGCCGGAGGACGGCTGCCGGCGTCCGAGTCCAACGGAACACGCTATCTCAAGATACCGCTCGACAGGCTCGCCTATGCCGTCTGGGATTGATCGGGTCTCGTCGACGAAAGACCGCGACCCGGAGCAGGGTGGTCCCCATTTGACGGCCTCCTCCCGAGATCTGCATTCTGCGCACGCCCGTCCCGGTGCTATAATGACTCCCGCCCTGTGACGTTCTGACAAGAGCGCGAGCCTCCGGAGTCGATCGGCGTGATCCGAGGAGGCCGGGGCCGAGGGAGCGCCGTCATGCTGCCGCAGAACGATCCTGCGCTTGTCCAGACCCTGCGTCCGCCCGTCGAGGCGCCGGTTTTTCCCGGCACGTCGAGCGAGTTCGTCACCGTTATGGCGCATTACCACCGGGCCGAGATTGCCCGGATGGCCGGGTGGCGCGACCGGATCGACCGGACGACCAACTGGGCCATCACCGTGGTGGCCGCCATGCTGTCGGTCTCGCTCTCCACGCCCACGGCCCATCATGGGGTGCTGATCTTCGCCATGGTGCTTGTTCTGCTGCTCCTGGTGATCGAGGCGCGCCGCTACCGCTTCTTCGACGTCTATCGCAATCGCGTGCGCCGGATGGAGCGCAACTACTTCGCCCAGATCTTCTCGCCCGAGGAGGGAACGACGGCCGACTGGGTCCAGAAGCTGGGCGACGACCTCAGGCGCCCCCTGTTCCTGACGAGCACCAGCCAAGCCCTCTCGCGCCGCCTCCGCCGCAATTACTGCTGGATGTTCCTGATCCTGCTGTTCGCCTGGATCGTCAAAACCACCTTCATCAGAATGCAGGAAAATGCCGTCGATGCCCACCTCGTCGCGTCGGTGGGGGAATGGGTCCGGAACGCGGCGATCGGGCCGGTTCCCGGATGGGCGGTTATCACCGCCCTGGCGATCTTCTATGGCTGGATTCTCTACGCCACGTTGCGCAAGCAGACAGGGGAGGGAGAGCTGGCCTTCGGCAATGTGCACGTCTGAAGCCTCAGGCCCGACCCGGTCTGAAGAAGATTGGATGTGCCGAACGCGGAGTTCGGGAGTATAATGTTTCCGGGGCATCGGCTCGCAGGCCGACCGAGGTGGTTGCCATGAAGGCCATTCTGGTTCCGGTTGAGCAGCACAGCTTCATTCGCTCGGTCCTTGACACCGCCCTCCTCGTGGCCGGCCGTTTCGGGAGCCATGTGGAAGGCCTGGCGCTCGGTCCCGACATTCCTGACGTCATCGCGTTCGATGTTCCGGTCGGATGGACGATCCTGAGCGAGAAGGAGCAGCGTGAACTGGTGGAGCGGGCGCGCCACCTTTTCGAGGAGTTCATGCTGTCCTGCGCGGTGCCACGGAAGACGGAGGTGCCGGAGGAGGCCTCCTGCGGGTGGATCGGTCCGCAGCTGTTTGGGGACAGCTATATCGGGAATTTCGGCCGGGTGTTCGATCTGATCGTCCTTGGGCGCCCGGGGTCGAGCGACGAGCCGCCGCGACTGGCCACTCTCGAGGCCGCCTTGTTCGAGGGAGGGCGGCCGGTGCTGATGGTTCCGCCCTCGACCCCGGCATCGATCGGCGAGACCGTCGTGATCGCCTGGAATGGCAGTACGGAGACGGCTCGGACCGTCGCGCTCGCAATGCCCCTTCTGGCGAAGGCCGACCGCGTCGTCGTTCTGACCCTGGAGGGATGGGGCGTCGACGGGCCGAGCGGCGCGGAACTGGCGCTTCGCCTCCAGCGGAACGGCGTCCGGGCCGAGACGGCGGCACGCAGGCTGAACGCGCGCGTTCCCGGCGAAGCCATCCTGGAGGATGCGGCCTCATTCCGCGCGGACCTGCTCGTCAAGGGAGCCTATACCCAGAGCCGTCTCAGGCAGATGATCTTCGGCGGAGCCACCAGCCATATCATCGCTCATGCCGGATTGCCCGTCCTGATGGCTCATTAGCGAGGCCGCCCGCAGCGTTCGACGGCGGTCGTCATCGTGGGGAGCGTCCAGAATGGCGCCCCGGCGTTTGGGGTTGTGCTCGTCTGCAAACGGTGGAGGCATCCATGTATGTCGTCATCCGGAAATTCCGCAACATGCGCTCCGTGCCCGAAGCGGCCCGACGCGCCGAGAGCGGGATCGGCCAGATCCTGCGACAGTCGCCGGGCTTTCAGGGCTACCATGTCTTCGATTGCGGCAACGGCGTCGGCGGCTCGGTGACGCTGTTCGACAGCCGCGAGGCTGCGCTTGCGGCCAACGAGAAGGCCCTGGCGTGGATCCACGCGAGTCTGGCCGATCTGATCCAGGGCGAGCCGGAAATCACGGCGGGCGAAGTTCTGGCGACCGTGAAGCCTTGACGGCCCGGCCGGTTGGTCCGTGCGTCCGGAGCCTGTCGATAACCGGTCATGCCCTCTTTTGAAACGGCTCAGCCTATGGCCGAATGGTGTTTCGTTCCTAGTTCTCTCGGGAGGAGAACGAAAGACCATGACCGATTACGGACCGCTGACCCTTCACGTGCCAGAACCGGCCGTTCGACCCGGGGGGACACCCGACTTCTCCAATGTGAGAATCCCCAAGGCCGGGGCCGTCCCCCGGCCCGAGATCGACGTGGATCCGGAAACCATCCGCGATCTCGCCTTCTCCATCATCCGCGTCCTCAATCGAGCCGGAGAGGCGGTCGGACCCTGGGCCGGGCTCCTGAGCGACGAGGAGCTCGTCGAAGGCATGCGCAACATGATGACATTGCGCACCTTCGATGCCCGCATGCTGATCGCTCAGAGGCAGGGCAAGACATCCTTCTACATGCAGCATCTGGGCGAGGAGGCCATCAGCTGCGCCTTCCGCAAGGCGCTCCTGCCGGGGGACATGAACTTTCCGACCTATCGGCAGGCCGGGCTTCTGATCGCAGGCGGCTATTCGATGGTCGACATGATGTGTCAGGTCTATTCGAATTCCCGCGATCCCCTGAAGGGACGCCAGTTGCCCGTCATGTACTCCTCCAAGGAGCACGGGTTCTTCACGATCTCGGGCAACCTGGCCACCCAGTACGTTCAGGCCGTCGGCTGGGCGATGGCCTCGGCCATCCGAAACGATACCAAGATCGCCGCGGCCTGGATCGGCGACGGATCGACGGCGGAGTCGGACTTCCACGCGGCGCTCGTCTTCGCGTCCACCTACAAGGCCCCGGTCATCCTCAACATCGTCAACAATCAATGGGCGATCTCCACGTTCCAGGGCATCGCCCGCGGCGGAGCGGGGACGTTCGCGGCGCGCGGCCTGGGTTTCGGCATTCCGTCCCTGCGGGTCGACGGCAACGATTATCTCGCCGTCTACGCGGTGGCGAAATGGGCCGCCGAGCGGGCCCGGCGCAATCTCGGCCCGACACTGGTCGAATACGTCACCTATCGGGTCGGCGCCCATTCGACCTCCGACGATCCCTCGGCCTATCGCCCCAAGACGGAGTCCGATGCATGGCCGCTCGGAGATCCGATCATCCGGCTGAAAAACCATTTGATCCTGCGCGGGGCCTGGTCGGAGGAGCGGCACAAGCAGGCGGAAGCCGAGATCCTCGATACGGTGATCGCCGCGCAGAAGGAGGCGGAGAGCTACGGCACGCTCCATGCCGGCGCCAAGCCATCGGCCCGCGAGATGTTCGACGGCGTCTATGCCGAGATGCCGCCGCATCTGCGTCGTCAGCGGCAGCAGGCGGGAGTCTGAGCCATGGCGCGCATGACGATGATCGAAGCCATCCGTGACGCGATGGACGTGATGATGGCGCGCGACGAGCGCGTGGTCGTCTTCGGCGAGGATGTGGGCTATTTCGGCGGCGTCTTCCGCTGCACGGCTGGGCTCCAGCAGAAATACGGCAAGACGCGCTGCTTCGATGCGCCGATCAGCGAGGCCGGCATCGTCGGGACGGCGATCGGAATGGCGACCTATGGACTGCATCCCTGCATCGAGATCCAGTTCGCCGATTACATGTATCCCGCCTATGACCAGATCGTGTCCGAGGCGGCGCGGCTGCGCTACCGCTCGAACGGCGAGTTCACCTGTCCCCTGGTGATCCGCATGCCGACCGGCGGCGGCATTTTCGGCGGGCAGACCCACAGCCAGAGCCCCGAGGCCCTGTTCACCCACGTGGCGGGGCTGAAGACGGTGGTGCCATCCAATCCCTATGACGCCAAGGGTCTTCTGATCGCGGCCATCGAGGACCCGGACCCGGTGATCTTCCTGGAGCCGAAACGTCTCTACAACGGCCCCTTCGACGGTCACCACGACCGGCCGGTGACGCCATGGTCGAAGCACGATCTGAGCGAAGTCCCGAACGGCCATTTCAGCCTGCCGCTCGGCAAGGCCTCCATCGTGCGGGACGGCGCCGCCGTCACCGTGCTGGCCTATGGAACGATGGTCTATGTGGCGCAGGCCGCGGCCGCCGAGGCTGGGATCGATGCGGAAATCATCGACCTGCGGACGCTGATCCCGCTCGACATGGAAACGATCGCCGCATCCGTCCGGAAGACGGGCCGCTGCGTGGTCGTCCACGAGGCCACCCTGACGTCCGGCTTCGGGGCAGAGCTGGCGGCCCTCGTGCAGGAGGCCTGCTTCTTCCATCTGGAAGCGCCCGTCGCCCGGGTCACCGGGTGGGACACGCCTTATCCCCATGCTCAGGAATGGGATTACTTCCCGGGGCCGGCCCGTGTCGGACGCGCCCTCGTCGAGACGATGGAGGCCTGACATGGGCGAGCACCTGATCAAAATGCCCGATGTCGGCGAAGGGATCGCCGAGGCCGAGCTCGTCGAGTGGCACGTCAAGGTCGGCGACCTCGTCCGCGAGGATGCCGTGCTGGCGGCCGTGATGACCGACAAGGCCACGGTGGAGATTCCCTCCCCGGTCGATGGCGAGGTGCTGTGGCTCGGGGCCGAGATCGGCGACGTGGTGGCCATCGGTTCCCCTCTGATCCGCCTGAAGGTCGAAGGGGAAGAGAGCGCGTCGTCCGAGAACAGCCCGCCGGAGAAGGCCGCCGAGGCGCCCGCACGAACCGGCGAGATCGAAGCCCAGGCGGATGGTGCCGTCCGGGTTCCGGATGCCATCGTCGAACGGCAGGCCCGCAGCACGCCGCCTCAGACGGTGGAGAGGCCGCCGGCTCCGCCGGTGAGGATGCATCGCGCGCCCGCGATGCGCGCAGAGGGCGAGAGGCCGATCGCGTCGCCGGCCGTCAGGCTGAGAGCACGCGAGGCCGGCGCCGATCTCCGGCAGGTTCCCGGTTCCGGTCCCGCAGGCCGGATCACCCATGAGGATCTCGATGCCTTCCTGACCCATGGCCGGCAAGTCTCCAAGGCGCCGGGGCTCGTGCAAAACACCGCCGTCGAGCACATCAAGGTCATCGGGCTGCGGCGCAAGATCGCCGAGAAGATGGCGCTCGCGAAATCGCGCATCCCGCACATCACCTATGTGGAAGAGGTCGACGTCACGGCGCTCGAGGATCTGCGGTCTTCGCTCAACGCGAACCGGCGGTCCGATCGGCCGAAGCTGACCCTGCTTCCTTTCCTGATGCGCGCGATGGTCAAGGCGATCGCCGAGCAGCCGCATCTGAATGCGGTCTACGACGACGACGCGGGAATCGTCCACCAGCATGGCGGCGTGCATATCGGCATCGCGACGCAGACAGGCTCCGGCCTCATGGTGCCCGTGGTAAAGCACACGGAGGCACGTGATCTCTGGGACTGCGCCGCCGAGCTGAACCGTTTGGCCGAGGCGGCGAAGTCGGGCCTCGCGAGCCGCGAGGAGCTGAGCGGATCGACGATCACCATCACGTCGCTCGGCGCCATGGGCGGCATCGTCACGACGCCGGTGATCAATTATCCGGAGGTCGCGATCGTGGGAGTCAACAAGATGGTCGTGCGGCCGGTCTGGGACGGTTCCACGTTCATTCCCCGCAAGATGATGAACCTGTCCTCCAGCTTCGATCACCGGATCATCGACGGCTGGGATGCGGCCGTTTTCGTGCAGCGCATCAAGGCGCTTCTGGAGACGCCCGCCATGATCTTCGTGGAGACCTGAGACCGATGAAGGACATTTCCTGCAAGCTCCTGGTCATCGGAGCCGGACCCGGCGGCTATGTCTGCGCCATCCGGGCCGGTCAGCTGGGGATCGACACGGTCATCGTCGACGCGGGCAAGCCCGGCGGAACCTGTCTGAACGTCGGCTGCATTCCCTCGAAGGCGCTCATCCATGCGGCGGAGGAGTACGACAGGATCGTCCATCTCGCGAATGGTCGCAATTCTCTCGGGATCAGAGCGACGAAGCCCGAGCTCGACCTCGCGCAGACGATTGCCTGGAAGGACGGCATCGTCGGGCGGCTCAACAGCGGGGTGTCGGGCCTGCTCAAGAAGGCGAAGGTGAAGATCGTCCAGGGCCGGGCCCGCTTCCGCGACGGCAAGACGGTCGAGGTGGAGACGGAGACGGGCCGCCAGATCGTCCGCGCCGAGACCGTCGTGATCGCAACCGGGTCGGCGCCCGTCGCCTTGCCGAACCTGCCGTTCGGAGGGGCCGTGATCTCCTCCACGGAGGCGCTGGCGCTGACTTCGGTTCCGGAGCGCCTCGTCGTGGTCGGGGGCGGCTATATCGGCCTGGAACTCGGCACCGCCTTCGCCAAGATGGGAGCGAAGGTCACGGTCGTCGAGGCTCAAGGCCGCATTCTGCCGCAATACGACGCCGAGCTGACGCGTCCCGTGTCCAAGAGGCTGCAGGCCCTGGGAATCGACGTGATGACCGGAGCCAAGGCCAAAGGCTTGGCCAAGGCCGGCAGCACCCTGCTGGTCGAGGCGGAGGACGGATCCGAGGCGTCACTTGCCGCCGACAAAATTCTCGTCACGGTGGGGCGGCGGCCGGTGACGCAGAGCTGGGGGCTGGACGAACTCGTCCTCGACATGGATGGGCCCTTCATCCGCATCGACGAGCGGTGCCAGACATCCATGCGCGGGATCTATGCCATCGGGGACGTGACCGGGGAGCCGATGCTGGCTCATCGCGCCATGGCCCAGGGCGAGATGGTGGCCGAGATCATCGCCGGCCATAAGCGCGTCTGGGACAAGCGCGGCATTCCTGCGGTCTGCTTCACCGACCCCGAGATCGTGACCGTCGGCCTGTCGCCGGAGGAGGCTCGTCGAACGGGCGTCGAGGTCACGATCGGTCAGTTCCCGTTCTCGGCCAATGGCCGTGCCATGACCAAGATGGGCGAGGACGGCTTCGTGCGGGTCGTTGCGCGCGTGGACAATCATCTGGTCCTCGGCATTCAGGCCGTCGGCCACGGCATCTCCGAACTGGCGGCCGCTTTCGGTCTCGCGCTCGAGATGGGGGGGCGCCTCGAAGACGTCGCCGGTACGATCCATGCGCACCCGACGCAGGGCGAGGCCTTCCAGGAGGCGGCTCTCAAGGCGCTCGGGCAGGAACTGCATATCTGATACTGCGTATCTGGCGCCGTGTCGCTCGTCCTCCCTACGGGGAGGTGATGATTCGATAGGCTTCCAGGTCGCCCTTGCCTTTGATCGGGACCGGGCCCAGGGGGAAGGCGTCGATCCGGGTCTTCACCTGTTCCCATGCGGCCGCGCTGATATTGATGCTGGCGCTCGTGCCGTAGGCCGCGAGGCGGGCCGCGACGTTGACCGTGTCGCCCCAGATATCGAAGCTGAACTTCTGGCGGCCCACGACGCCGGCCACCACGGGGCCGACATGGATGCCCACCCGCACGTCCCATGGGATCGGCAGACGGGATGCTGACGCGATCGTCGAGGCCGCGCATGCGATGCTGGACATCACCGGGTCCGGGTTGGACAGGAGAAGGCCGGCGGTCGCGAGAAGTCCGTCGCCGACCGTCTTGATCTTCTCGAGGCCGTGTTCCGCGGCATTGTCCTCGAAGGCAGTGGCGAAGACGTGGAGGTTGGCGACGATCTCCTCGGGAGCGAGGAGGTCGCAATAAGCCGTGAAGCCGACCACATCCGCGAAGAGCACGACGACGTTCTCGTGCCGCCGCGGCGTGACGCTCTGAACGCTTTCGAGCTCCTCCACGGCCTGAGCCGGCAGGATGGCATGGAGAAGCGCTTCCGCTCGGGACCGCTGCCGCTCGATCTCCTTGAGGTAGCTCAATTCCTGATCATGCAGCCTCTTCTTCTCCAGGCATGCGCCGACCCTGGCCCGCAGGAGCGCCGGATTGAAGGGCTTGGGCAGGTAATCCTCCGCTCCGAGTTCGATGCAGCGGACGACGCTCTCGAACTCGGACAGGGCCGAGATCATCAGCACAGGAATATCGCGGGTCGCGGAATGCGATTTCAGGTGCTTCAGAACCTCGTAACCGTTCAGCTCGGGCATCATGATATCGAGGAGAATGAGGTCGAAGCGTTCCTCGGCGACCCTGCCGAGGGCTTCGCGCCCGTTCTCGGCGGTGATCACGTCGGTCCAGCCTTCCCGGTGCAGCCGGCGCATCAGGGTATACCGGTTGTCCTCATTGTCATCCACGACCAGGATACGAACGCCGGCATAGATCATGGTGTCGTCCGATCCTGCAGAAGCCTGTCGATCTTCGCCAGGAGCTTCTCGAAAGCGACCGGCTTCGCGTCGTATTCGTCGCAGCCTGCCTCCAGGGCCCGTTCCCTGTCTCCCGGCATCGTATGCGCGGAGAGTGCGACGATCGGAATTCGCCGGGTGTCGGGTGCTGCCTTCAACAGACGGGCGGCGCTCCAGCCGTCCAGGGTCGGGAGGCCGAGATCCATCAGGATGAGATCGGGCTTCTCCCGGCGGGCCATCTCGACGCCCTGCTCGCCATCGCGGGCAACGAGAACCTGGAAGCCATGCCGCTTCAGGCGCTGTGACAGCATGTACACGTTGTCCTCGTTGTCCTCGACATACAGAATCCGGATCATGCTCGCTCCCGAGGTCCGGCGCGTCCGGGCCTCATGCAATCGGCGATGACCTCCCGCAGGCTGGACAGCACCTCATCCTTTCCGCCGAGCCGCTTGCGCAGGATCTTGCGGATGCCGCCGCTGAGGCGGCGGTGATCATCGTCGCTGAGGTCCGCGGCCGTCAACACGATCAAAGGGAGATGGCGGGTCTTCTCGTCTCGGCGAACCTCGTCGACGAATTCGAACCCGTCCATCTCGGGCATCATCAGGTCGAGGAGGACGATATCCGGATCGACCAGGGCAAGCCGATCCAGGCCCACCCTTCCATTCTCCGCCTCGGCCGTCTCCCATCCGTCCTCCCGGAGGATGCGCGTCAGCCAGCCGCGGGTCTGGGTGTCGTCCTCGATCACCAGGACACGCGGGTTCGCATGTTCGGGACGGCAGGACGCAAGCGCCTTCAGGAGGCACTCCCGGTTGACCGGCTTCGTCAGATAGGCGGCGGCGCCGAGGGCGTACCCACGGTTCTCTTCATCCACGATGGTGACCATGATGACCGGGATGTCCCTCAAGGCGACATCCCGCTTCAACTCTTGAAGGGTGCTCCAGCCATCGGAGTCCGCCATCAGCACGTCAAGGGTGATGACCGAGGGCCGGAAGTCCCGGGCGATCGCGATCCCCTGAGGACCGCTTTCGGCTGTCATGACCTCGAAACCCTCGCGAGTCAGGAGCTGCCTGAGGATGCCGCGCGACGTGTCCTCGTCGTCGATGACCAGCGCGCGCTGCCCGCGTCCGATCGGGTGGGTGCCGATCGGCAGACGTTTCATGTCGGAGCGCAGGCTGCGCATGCCCGGCGGGCTTCGTCCCGCCGGCAACGTGACGGTGAAGGTGCTTCCGCTCCCTGGGGAGCTTCGAACGGTGATATCCCCTCCCATGATCCGGCAGAGCCGGCGACTGATGGCAAGACCCAGCCCGGTTCCTCCGTACTTCCGGGTGATCGAACTGTCGGCTTGGGTGAATTCCTGGAAGAGGTTGGCGCATTGCGCCTCCGTCAGGCCGATTCCGGTATCGTGAACGGAAAGAACCACCCGGTCCCCGCCTGGAGCGGTCTCGCGCCCGGCACGGAGGGTGACGGTTCCGCTCCTGGTGAACTTGCAGGCATTGCTCAGAAGGTTGAGCACGATCTGGCGGATCCGAACGGGATCGGCATGGATGCTGCCGAGATCCGCCGCAATCTCGGTGACGAGACGGTTCTCGTTCTTCACCGCAAGGGTCTCGGCCGTTCGCACCGCGTCCTCCAACAGGCAGCCGAGCTCGACCTCCTCCATATGGAGCTCGAGCTTGCCGGCCTCGATCTTGGCCAGATCGAGAATCTCGTTGATGAGAGCCAGAAGATGCGCGCCGGCGTGGTGGATCCGGTCCAGCGGCTCGATCATGGCCGTCTCGCCCGCCTCCTCCGCATCCTCCTTCAGCATCTCGGTGATCCCGATGATGGCGTTGAGCGGCGTTCTCAGCTCATGGCTCATGTTGGTGAGGAACTGGCTCTTGGCCCTGGTCGCCGCCATGGCTTGGTCGCGGGCCAGTTCGAGCTGCGTCGCGTGGCGCTTGACTTCGGTGATATCCGTATAGACCGCGACGGTTCCGCCGCCGGCGATCCTGCGCTCGCTCACCTGGATCCAGCGGTCGCCCTCGCGGTGCTGCACTTCGGCCACGACCGGATTGCGGTGGCGGGCCAGTCGCTCGACCACCCAGGGGTCGATCCGTCCTCTCGCCTCCTTGATCAGTCCGAGCTCCGCGGCACGCCGGATCACGGTCTCGAACGATGTGCCGGGCGTCATGGGGACGTTCGTCGCCGGGTAGAGAAGCTCCTGATAGCGGCTGTTGCACAGGACGAGGCGGTCATCGGCATCGTAGAGCGCAAAACCCTCGTTGATGCTCTCGATGGCGTCGATCAGACGCTGCCGGGCGTTGGCGACCTCGCGCAGGTTCTTCTCCTCGACCTCGATCGCCGTGTCGCGGAAGACGGCGAGTGCCCTGGCCATCTGTCCGATCTCGTCGCCGCTGTCGGCCGGCAGGGGAGCCCGCAGGTTGCCGCCGGCGATCGCCAGCATGCTCTCGCTCAGGTTGCGCAGGCGCGCGACGAGGTTGCGGTCGACGTAGAGCCAGACGATGAGAAGCGAGCTGATCAGGCTCAAGGCGACCACGCCGCGCAGGACGTTGTTGGCGACGCGCTGCGCCGTCATCGCCTCCCGGCTGGCCGCCTGGATATCCTGCCGGGCCGCGGTGACGAGACCGTCGACGGCCTGTGTGAGCTGGGACGACAGGCCGGCATTTTCCTGCAGCAGGCGCTCGGCATCCTCGATCAGGCCGAGCTCGGTCCTTCGCGCCGACAGAAGGCTGTCCGGTCCCTCGACGAGCTTGGCGAAGTCGGCGATGCGCTGGTCGAAGCGGCCGCGAAGCCGCGGATCCGTCAGGTCGGCGGAGATCTGACGCAGGGCCGAGAGCGAGCGGTTCAAGGGGAAGCCGAGAACCGCGATGTCGGCCGCGTTGTCCGTCAGGGAGGCCTTGAGCAGGCCATCGCCGATCGCGGCGAATTCGAGCTGCGCCTTCTGCATCAGCAGGTTATCGGCGATCTCCTGAATGACCACCGCGGGAGGCAGAGGGGCTCCTTGTGTCGGTTGTTCGCGCCGTGAGGCGGCGAACTTGGAATCCAGGACCACGAGAGCCGGGGCGACGAGGCGCTGCGCCGCCACCGTGGCGTTCGACAGGCGCCGCAGGAGCGCGTCCTTGTGCGTCGAGACGACAATCCGGCCGGCGACGAGGCCGGCGAGCGCCGTGAGGTTGCGACGGAGCCGCTCCACGGCCGGCTCGAGGGAGATTCCCGTCGCGGGGTCGACATCGCTCTTGATTTGGGCGAGCAGAGCCTCCAGACGGTCGACCTCGGCCGTGATCGAGGCCGAAATCTCCCGATACTGCACCTGTGAGCGCGCGCTCAGCAGAGTGGGGGCGGCCGCGACGATGCGTTCGGCCTGCCGCGACAGATCGAGGGCCGTGATGGCCGCGGGCACGCGCTGCTCCGTGATGCGCTCGATCACATAGGCCATCTGGCGGAACGCGTAGGTGCCCGCCGCGGCCGCCAGCAATGCGAAGGCGCTGATTCCGAGAAACGCCAGAAGAAGGCGCCAGCGGACGCTCAGCCAGACAGGCATGATGGTAAGCGCATCGCCCCTCCCTTACTCCAGGGGAACATACCGGTCGCTCCGCCAGATGAACCATTCGAAGCCGGGCTGCCGGACATCGCCCTTGTCGTCGAATCCGACCCGGCCGAGAATCGTGTCGAACTCGTTGCCGCGCAGGGCATCGATGACGCTCTTGGTTTCCGTGGATCCAGCACTCATGACCGCCTGGGCCCAGGCCTGAACGGCGCCGTAACTGTAGAGCGTGTAGCCTTCAGGTTCGAAGCCCTGCCGGCGGAAGCGCTCGACCACGGGTGCGGCCACGGGGCTGCGCCGCGGGTCCCGGAAGGACGTGAAGAGGGTGCCCGTGCCGGCTTCTCCCGTGACCTGCACGAAGGCTTCGCTCGCGATCCCGTCCCCGGACACCAGCTGCAAGGGGTAGCCGTCCTCGCGCGCACCCCGGATGAGCAGGGCGGCTTCACGGTAATAGCCGCCGAAATAGGCGACCTCGATCCCGGCGGCCCGCAGTTTTGCGATCAGCGCAGAATAATCGTTCTGCCCGGGCACGAGGGTCTCGAACATGGTCTCCGTGACGCCATGCTTGTGGAGCTGGCGGCTCGTCTCTTCGGCGAGGCCCTTGCCGTAGACGGAGTCGTCATGGACGATGGCGATCCTGGCGTCTTTCCATCGCGCGGCCAGGAAGTCGCCGGCGATGGCCCCCTGCTGATCGTCGCGCCCGCAGATCCGGAAGGTATTGGTTCTCCCCTCTTCGGTGAGGCGCGGATTGGTCGAGGCGGGTGTCATCTGGACGATGCCGGCCCGCGCATAGATCGCGGCGGCCGGGATGGACGCGCCCGAGCACTGATGCCCGACGACAAACGACACCCTGGCGGCAACAAGGCGTTGCGCGGCGGCGATCGCCTGAGCGCTGTCGCATGCATCGTCGACGGAGATGAGCGTGATCGGCTGGCCGAGAAGGCCGCCCGCGGCGTTGATGTCGGCGATCGCCATCTCGACGCCCTGCTGCTGCTGCTCTCCCTGATAGGCGTTGGGGCCCGTCAGCGCGCCCGCCATGCCGATCAGAATCTCTCCGTGAGCTGCAGCAGCGCTCATCGCGCAAACGACGGCAATGGAAAGACCCCGCAGAAGCCCTCTCATGGCGACCCTCCAACCCGGGTGCATCTTTGGAGTGTCGGCGGCTGACGGCGAGAGACAAGATTACGTCGAGGCGGGGCTTGGCTTCTAGAAAGTCCTGACGGCCCCGGCATCCTCCGCGAACCAAGAACGCCTTCCACCGGCAGCATCAAGTTACGCTCCAGTTTGCATACTAAACGATCTGGCAACAGGGGTCGATTGCCATTCACCGTCTGCCCAAAGGAGGTAGGCGAGAAGGGATGCGTGGCGGCGGCTTTATCTAGGCACCCCGGGCCGCACGGCAATTCCCCGCAAGAGGTAAATCACACAATAGAAACACCCAAGCAAATTTCATGATAAAACTTGATGTATACCGGGGAGGCGCAAGCTTGCTATGAGTAATTGACGGCCATTACTGGCCGTGCCAGCATTCATTCTTATAACGAATAACAATCCAGAACAGCTTCCATCGGGAGGATGCAATGCAGTTGAGGCAGCTTTCGCTAGTGTCTGCGGCAGTTTGGATTGCGGGCACGGGTCTGGCCCTTGCCCAGGGTCAGACCTTGACAATCGCAACGGTCAACAATGCGGACATGATCATCATGCAGCGCCTGTCACCCAAATGGGAGCAGGCGACGGGCAACAAGCTGAACTGGGTGGTGCTCGAGGAGAACGTGCTGCGCCAGCGTGCGACCACCGACATCGCCACCAAGGGCGGGCAGTTCGACATCATCACGATCGGTTCCTACGAGGCGCCGATCTGGGGCAAGCAGAACTGGCTCGTCCCCTTGAACGATCTCGGCGCCGATTACGATTACGCCGATATCATTCCGTCGGTGATGAACGGCCTGTCCTACGACGGCAAGCTTTATGCCGTACCGTTCTATGCCGAAAGCTCATTCACCTTCTACCGCAAGGATCTGTTCGATCAGGCGGGCATCAAGATGCCCGACAAGCCCACCTACGACCAGATCGCGGAATATGCCGCCAAGCTCACCGACAAGTCGAAGGAACAGTACGGGTTCTGCCAGCGCGGCAAGCCCGGATGGGGCGAGAACATGGCCTTCGTCGGCCCCATGGTGAATGCCTTCGGCGGGCGCTGGTTCAACGAGAAGTGGGAACCCCAGCTGACGACCGAGCCGTGGAAGAACGCGATCAACTACTACGTCAAGAACATGCGGGAATACGGCCCCCCGGGCGCGACGGCGAACGGGCATAACGAGAACCGCGCCCTGTTCGCCACAGGACATTGCGCCATGTGGGTCGATGCCACGTCGGCTGCGGGCTACATCTACAACCCGAAGGAAAGCCAGGTCGCGGACAAGACCGCCTTCACGGCCGCGCCGGTGGAGGTTACGAGCAACGGATCGGGCTGGTTCTGGGCATGGGCGCTCGGCATCCCGGCCTCCTCGAAGAAAGTCGATGCCGCCAAGTCCTTCGTGAAATGGGCGACGTCCAAGGAGTACATCACTCTGGTGGGCGGCGAGTCCGGCTGGGTGGCCGCTCCTCCCGGCACGCGCAAGTCCACTTATGACAACCCGGAGTACCAGAAGGCGGCGCCCTTCGCGAAGGTCGTCTATGACGCCATCGTCAATGCCGACCTGACCAAGCCGACCAAGGATCCGGTGCCCTATATCGGCATCCAGTATGTGGCCATTCCCGAATTCCAGGGCATCGGCACGGCGGTCGGGCAGCAGATCGCGGCCGCCTTGGCCGGCCAGACGACCGTCGAGCAGGCCCTGGAGACGGCGCAGCGCTCGACCGAGCGCACGATGAAACAGGCAGGCTATCCCAAGTAAGCCGATCGCCATGCAACCGGCGGGCCCGTGATCCGCCGGTTGCTCTCCAGTCGCGAGGATCGCAATGGCGAGCACCACCACGACCGTCTCCGTTCCCGGCGCCACGGCTCCTGCCGGGAGACGCAGCCAGCGCAACGTCAGAACCCTGCCGCTGATCGCCCCGTCCGTGATCATCCTCTTCCTCTGGATGATCGTGCCGCTGGTGATGACGCTCTGGTTCTCGTTCCAGTACTACAACCTTCTCGACCCGTCGGTCGGCGGCTTCGCGGGTTTCGAGAACTACACCTTCCTGCTCACCGATCCGTCCCTCTGGACGGCAATGGCCAATACGCTCTTTCTCGTCTTCTGGGTGCTCGTGATCACGGTCGGCCTCGGCACGCTTCTGGCGGTGCTGTTCGACCAGGAGTTCTACGGCCGGAGCATTGCCCGTCTGCTCGCCATCGCGCCGTTCTTCGTCATGCCGACGGTGAGCGCCCTGATCTGGAAGAACATGCTGATGCACCCGGTCAACGGGCTCTTCGCGTTCTTCGCGCGCTCCCTCGGCCTGCCGGCCATCGACTTCTTCGGCAGCTTCCCGCTGACCTCCGTGATCATCATCGTCGCCTGGCAATGGCTGCCCTTCGCCCTTCTGATCCTGCTCACGGCGATCCAGTCCCTCGACAGCGAGCAGAAGGAGGCCGCACGCATGGACGGCGCAGGTCCCTTCTCGATGTTCTTCTTCATCATCCTGCCCCATCTCGGCCGCGCCATCAGCGTCGTCATCATGATCGAGACGATCTTCCTGCTGTCGGTCTTCGCCGAGATCTACGTCACGACATCGGGCGGCCCCGGGCTTGCCTCGACGAACCTGGCCTTCCTGATCTACCTGCGGGCCCTGCGCGAATACGACGTGGGCGGCGCTTCGGCGGCCGGCGTGATCGCCGTCATCCTGGCCAATATCGTGGCGATCTTCCTGGTCCGGTCGATCGCGAAGAACATCGCCGATTGAGGGGGAGCCATGCATCCCAAAACCCGCGAGAAGCTGATCCTCACACTCGTCGGATGGCTCGCCGCCGGACTGATCTTCTTCCCGATCTTCTGGATGATCCTGACGAGCTTCAAGCCGGAAGTGGAGGCGATCGCAACGCCGCCCAGGCTCTTCTTCACGCCGACGCTGGAGAATTACGTCACCGTCCGCGAGCGGGCCGACTACATCCATTTCGCCATGAACAGCATCATCATTTCCGTCGGCGCGACCCTGCTGGCGACGCTCATCGCCGTTCCGGCCGCCTACGCCATGGCGTTCTTCCCGGGAAAGCGCACGAAGGATCTGCTGCTCTGGATGCTGTCGACCAAGATGATGCCCGCCGTCGGCGTCCTGATCCCGATCTATCTGCTCTTCCGTGACACCGGCGCTATCGATACCCGCTGGGGCCTGATCGTCGTCTACACGCTCATGAACCTGCCGATCGTCGTGTGGATGCTCTACACCTTCTTCAAGGAAGTGCCGAAGGACATCCTCGAGGCCGGGCGCATGGACGGTGCGAAGCCGAAGCAGGAGGTCTGGATGCTCCTCCTGCCTCTGTCGCTGCCTGGCATCGCATCGACGGCGCTCCTGTCCATCATCCTGTGCTGGAACGAGGCTTTCTGGAGCTTGAACCTCACCACCTCGCAGGCCGCGCCGCTGACTACGTTCATCGCGTCGTTCTCGGCGCCTGAGGGCCTTTTCTGGGCCAAGCTCTCCGCCGCGTCGACGATCGCCATCGCGCCGATCCTGGTCTTCGGCTGGATGAGCCAGCGCCAGCTCGTGCGCGGTCTCACCTTCGGCGCGGTCAAGTAAACGGGAAACGCAGCATGTCGACGATCGTCCTGAAAGGCATTGAGAAGAGCTACGGCGCGGTGCAGGTCATCAAGGGGGTCGACCTCTCCATCGACGACCGCGAGTTCTGCGTCTTCGTCGGACCCTCGGGATGCGGAAAGTCGACGCTCCTGAGGATGATCGCCGGCCTCGAGGAGATCACCGAGGGCGATCTTCTGATCGACGGGCAGAGGGTCAACGACGTGCCGCCATCCGACCGGGGTCTGGCGATGGTGTTCCAGTCCTATGCGCTCTATCCGCACATGTCTGTTGCGGACAACATGGGGTTCTCGCTGCGGCTCGCCGGCGTGCCCAAGGAGGAGCGGCGCGCCAAGGTGGCGGAGGCCGCGCGAATCCTGCATCTGGACAAGCTCCTGGACCGCAAGCCGAAGGAATTGTCCGGCGGCCAGCGGCAGCGCGTGGCGATCGGTCGGGCCATCGTGCGCAAGCCCAAGGTGTTTCTGTTCGACGAGCCGCTCTCCAACCTCGATGCGGCCTTGCGCGTCCAGATGCGAATCGAGCTGGCCCGTCTGCACGACGAGCTCGCCGCGACGATGATCTACGTCACCCACGACCAGGTCGAGGCCATGACGATGGCGGACAAGATCGTGGTGCTGCAGGGCGGCATCGTCGAGCAGGCCGGCACGCCGCTGGAGCTCTATCATCACCCCAGGAACCTGTTCGTGGCGGGCTTCATCGGCAGCCCCAAGATGAACTTCCTGCCCGCGACGGTCACCTCGGTGACGGAAGCGGCGACCACCATCCAGCTCGCCGGCGGGGCATCCCTGTCGGTACCGGTCCGGCCCGGGCGCCAGAGGGTCGGCGACGCCGTGACCCTCGGGGTGCGCCCGGAGCACATGCGCCTGGCCGGCGAGGGGGAGATCGCCGGCGAGGTGATGGTCGTGGAGCGCCTCGGCGGCGAAACGTTCCTCTACACCCAGCTCGAGGACGGCACGATGCTGATCGTGCAGGCGGACGGGGAGATTCCGACCGCCGTGCATGAGCGCATCGCGATCAAGCTCGACCCGGCGACCTGCCACCTGTTCGACGGCGACGGACTCGCGCTCGAGCGCGCGCAGAGGCATCCGCTCGCCAATCTGCGTCGGCTGCCGACCCGCAAGGCGAGCTGACGCCTTCCTGCGAGAGGCGGATCATGGCCTCCAGGCGGTTCGATTATATTGTCGTGGGCGGCGGCAGCGCAGGCTGCGTCGCGGCGAGCCGCCTCGTGGCCGGGCACGATGCCCGCGTGCTGCTCGTGGAGGCGGGACGTCGCCGGGTGAGCCCGATCCTGGCCATGCCGGCCGGGTACATGAAGTTTCTCGCCCGGGACACGTATCTCACCATGCACCACGTGCTCCCCCAGGAGCAGCTCGGCGGCCGCGCGCCCATCGTGCCGCAGGCGAGGGTGCTGGGCGGCGGAAGCGCCGTCAACGCCATGGTCTACATCCGGGGACAGGCCGACGATTACGACGCATGGGACAGGGCCCTGGGCGGAGCCGGGTGGAGCTACGGGGATCTCCTTCCCCATTTCATCCGCCAGGAGGGCAACGATCACCTCGGGGCGCCCTATCACGGGGTGAGCGGCCCGTTGAAGGTGTCCCATCTGGGCCAGCACTCCGCCATGAGCCGCGCCTTCGTGCAGGCCATGCAGGAGAAGGGCGTTCCCTTCACGGCCGACTTCAACGGCGCGCGGCAGAACGGCGTCGGGTTCATGCAGCACACGATCGACTGGGCCACGCGCCGCCGGTGCAGCGCGGTCGACGCGTTCCTGCGGCCCATGCTGTCCCATCCCAATCTGACGGTGCTGACGAACGCCACGGTCACCCGCCTTCGACTGGAAAAGGCGCGCGCGATCGGCGTGGACCTCGCCGGCGCGCCCGGATGGGAGAGTGCCTTCGCCGACGCGGAGGTGATCCTCGCGGCCGGCACCTACATGACGCCGAAGCTGCTGATGCTGTCGGGCATCGGTCCGGCCGGCGAACTCTCGCGGCATGGGATCCCGGTCGTCGCCGACCTGCCCGGCGTCGGCCGGAACCTGCAGGATCACCATGAGGTCCCCATCGTGGCCACGACCTCAGGGGCGTTCGGCTATTTCGGCCAGGATCGCGGCCTCGCGATGCTGAGCAGCGGCCTGCAATACATGCTCTTCAAGTCGGGAGCCGTGACGACCACCGGCGTGGAAGCCTGCGCCTTCATCGATCCCGATGGCGGCGACCGGCCGACGATCCAGCTCTATTGCGTCCCGACCGTCTATCTCGATCGCGACGTCTCGGGAGTCGAGCCGACTCATGGGGTGACCCTGAATCCCTGCCTGCTGCGCCCGAAGGCGCGCGGCTCGGTGCGGCTTGCCTCCGCGGATCCCGCGGCACTGCCGCAGGTGGATCCGCAATTCTTCGGTCATCCTGACGACCTGCGCCTGACCATCGCCGGATTGCGCTATGCCCGGGAGGTCCTCACGACGAGCCCTGTCCGGGAGATGGTCACCCGCGAGATCTTTCCCGGACCCGGCACCGCGTGGAATACGGACCTTGCCGATCACTGCCGCAGGACCGTGAAGACCAACTATCATCCGGTGGGCACCTGCCGCATGGGCGTCGACGGCGATGCCCATGCCGTCGTGACGCCGGATCTGCGGGTTCGCGGCATCGCGGGCTTGAGGATCGTCGATGCCTCCATCATGCCGGCGATCCCCAGCGGCAACACGAATGCGCCCGTGCTGGCGATCGCCGACAAGGCCGTTGACATAATCACGGGACATCGCGGCATAGTCCGTGACCCGGCGGCCGCTCCCGCAAACCGCATCGCTCCCGTGCCCGATCAGGTCCAACCGTCATGACCCAGCGCTTGAATCTCGCCAATCTTTCCCATCTGCCGTCCGGGGTCGCCACGCCGCGATATGCGCGCGACGATCTTCGGGCCGGCATCCTGCATATCGGCGTCGGCAACTTCCATCGCGCCCATCAGGCGGTCTACCTGGACGATCTCTTCAATGCCGGGAAGGATCGCGACTGGGCTCTGGTCGGCGCCGGCATCCGCGCCGGCGACAGGGCCATGCGGCAGGCTCTGGAGCCTCAGGACTGGCTCACCACGGTGGTGGAGCTCGAGCCGGGCGCCAACGTGGCGCGCGTGACCGGCGCCATGGTGGGGTTCGTGCCCGTGAACGAGGATGGACGCGCCATCGTGACGGCCCTGGACGATCCGGCCCTGCGCATCGTGTCCCTGACCGTCACGGAAGGCGGCTACTGCATCGATCCGGCGACGGGAGCGTTCAATCCGAACCATCCGGACATCGTCCACGACGCCGCCCACATGGATGCGCCGAAAGGGGTGTTCGGCGTTCTCCTGGCCGCGCTCCGGCGCCGCCGCGACCAGGGTCTCGCACCGTTCACGGTGATGTCGTGCGACAACATCCCCCACAACGGGCAGGTGGCGCGCGATGCGGTGGCGGGCCTCGCCGATCTCGTCGACCCGGCCCTGGCCGCCTACGTGCGGGAGCAGGTGGCCTTTCCGAGCAGCATGGTCGACCGGATCACGCCCGCGACCACCGATCGGGAGCGGGCCATCCTGAAGGAGCGCTTCGGCATCCAGGACAACTGGCCGGTCTTCTGCGAGCCGTTCCGCCAATGGGTGCTGGAAGACAATTTCCCGACGGGTCGTCCGGCCCTGGAGGAGGTCGGCGTCACATTCACGCCGCATGTGGCGGCCTTCGAGTTCATGAAGCTCCGGATCCTCAACGGCGGCCATGCCACGATCGCCTATCCGGCAGGCCTCCTGGGGATCCATTTCGTGCATGACGCCATGGCCGACCCGCTGGTGCGCGGCTTCCTCGACAAGCTTGAGACGGACGAGATCATCCCCTGCGTGCCGCCGGTGCCCGGGGTCGATCTCCACGACTATTACGAATTGATCGCCCGGCGCTTCGCCAATCCGGATGTGGGAGACACGATTCCGCGTCTCGCACAGGACGGCTCCAACCGACAACCCAAATTCATTCTGCCCTCGACGCGCGATCGATTGAATGCGGGCGCCGACGTCACGGGTCTGGCGCTCGAATCCGCTCTTTGGTGCCGGTATTGCGCCGGAACGACCGATGCGGGCGAGCCCTTCACGCTCGACGATCCCAATGCCGGCCGCCTGACGGCCGCGGCCTTGGCCGCGAAGGACGATCCGACGTCCTTCCTCGATCTGCGGGACATCTTCGGCGATGTCGCGGATGCGCCGCAGTTCCGATCGCGCTTCGAAGCGTCTTTGGCCGGCCTGTGGCGCGACGGCGTCCGCGCCACCCTGCAGCGCTACCTGGACGGCAGCGCCTGAACCCGGTTCAGCCAGGCATGTCGATCTGCACCTTCACGGAGGCAGGCGGCATGGCCTTGGCGAAATCGAAGGCCTCGACGCTGTCCTTGAAGGTGAAGCGGTCGGTGATCAGAGGCTTCACGTCGATCCGTCCCGATGCGATCATCGCCACTGCCCGCGGGTAGACATGGGCGTAGCGGAAGATGCTCTCGACCCGGACCTCCTTGACCTGTGCCTTGCTCACATCGAAGGCGAACGGCTCGAGCGGAATGCCGACCAGGGCCACTTTCCCGCCCGGACAGACGAGATCGAAGATCTCCGCCATGGCGGGCGGGTAGCCCGAGCATTCGAAGATGACGTCCGCTCCCCAGCCGTCGCTCTCGCGCCTGACGGCGGCCAACAGGTTCTCGCTTCTCACATTCACCGGGACGACGGGACCGAGCTTGCGCGCCATGTGCAGCTTCGGCTCGTGGATGTCGCTTACGATGACGCGGGAGCAGCCGGCAGCCAGGGCGGCCAGGATCGTCATCATGCCGATCGGCCCGGCCCCGATGACGACGGCGAGGTCGCCGGGCTGGACCTGCACCTTGGTGGCCGCGTGGACCCCGACGGCCAGAGGCTCGACCATCGCGCCTTCCGCGTAGGAGACATGGTCGGGAAGCTTGAACGTGAAATCGACAGGGTGGACGACGGTCGGCCGCAGCACGCCGTGCACCGGCGGGGTCGCCCAGAAGCGAACGGCCGGATCGAGATTGTATTTGCCGAGACGCGTCGCGCGGCTCGTCGGATCGGGAATGCCGGGCTCCATGCAGACGCGGTCGCCCGGGCTCAGCTCCGTCACGGCCGACCCGACCTCGACCACCTGTCCTGCCGCCTCATGCCCGAGGATCATCGGTTCCCTGACGACGAAGGGGCCGATGGCTCCGTGCGTGTAGTAATGGACGTCGCTGCCACAAACGCCGACCGTTCGAAGGGCGATCCGCACGTCCCGAGGACCCAGTGTTTCCTCGAGCGCAAAGTCGCGCAAGTGGAGTTCGTCCTTGCGCTCCAGCACCAGCGCTTCCATGACTCACACTCCTCATCGTGCGTTCATTGTGCCTCATCATGGTCGGAGTGCATAGGGTTTCCGAATGCTCGTCCGACGACCCCATCGAGTCTCGAATGGGCAAAGAGCGTCTGCCGATGAGGCGATCACGGGCCTGCATCGGCCCCCGTCGTTCAGAATCTATGACGAGCGTGCACGCGCCCGATCCCGAACCGCAGTCAGGACAATGGCCCTCTCCCGGGCCCGTCGAAAAGCCAAGCTGTGCGGGGCGGATGGCCGGCGGGGTATCCCGGGCGCGCTGGATGCCGGGCCCAATCGACCATGGCCGCCGAGGCCCAGTCTTGGTGCCGGAGCGAGGCTCCCGCCTTTCGCCTTGGGGCGGAAGAAGGCTCGACAATTCGCGTCGCCCGTTTGACGACCTGCGCCCATCCCGCAGCGTCGAAGGGCCGAAGAGATGAACGGAAGGTGAATAGGGGTGCGACGTATACTGTCGAAAGGGCAAAATGAACGGATATTCATCATGATGAACGTGAAAACGCCATCCCGCATCCTGCACGTTGCTTGGAAACTACTTGCCGAATGACGCGTTATCGGTTGCCGGGTGCGAAGCCCGAACGTTCATTCAGGAGTATGATCATGTCGAAGAAGATCCTTCTTGCGGGTGCTGTCCTCGCCTCTCTCGTCCCTGCGGCGGCCTTCGCCCAGTCGGGCGGCGCTGCTGCCGGCGCGGCCACGGGCGCGGTCGGCGGCGCGATCGTCGGAGGTCCGGTCGGTGCGGCTGTCGGCGGCGTGACCGGCGCCATCGTGGGCGGCATCGCCGACCAGCAGCAGCCGGAATTCCGCCAGTACGTGACGACCCAGAGCGTGCCGTCCTACACCTACAAGGAAGAGGTGCGTGTCGGCGCGACCCTGCCTGCGTCCGGCGTGACCTATTACGAGGTTCCGGCCCAGTACAAGGTGAAGGGCTACAAGTACACGGTGGTGAACAACACCCCGGTGCTGGTCGAGCCGAGCAGCCACAAGATCGTGCAGGTCATCCGCTAGGGCTGCTTCCCCTCACGTGGAATCATCTCTCTTTTTGGCCTAGCCGCATTTTCTGACGGTGAACCGGATCCACTTCACCGGAAAATGCTCTAACGACCGCTCCGTCCCGAGTGGAGCATGGGCGGCCCGGATGGGCCGCCCTTTTTCTTGGGTTTTTTCTTGGGTTTTTTATTGGTTTTCTCTTGGTTTTCTCTTGGGCCGTTTCCTTGGGTCTCTCTCTTGGAGAGGTGGAAACTCGTCTCGCGGACGATATCTTGTTCCGCAGGTAGAGCCGTCGGTCTCCCATCCGGTCCGAGGGCTCCTCTCACGTCGACGGGAATAAATCGGCTCGTTCCTTCGTTATGATGCGAAGAGGCTATGCGGAGCAGGAATGCCGGCAGCCATAGGACAGGAACTGGTGGCGCTTCTGCCCCGGCTCAGGCGCTTTGCGCTTGTGCTTTGCCGTTCGCAGCCCCTGGCGGATGATCTCGTCCAGGGGGCCTGCGAGCGCGCCCTCGCCAATGCAGGCAGCTGGACGCCGGGGACCAAGTTCGATGCGTGGATGTTCCGCATTCTCCGCAACCACTGGATCGATCACCTCCGACGGATGAAGGCTGAAGGCATGACGGAAGATGTATCCCTGCAGACGCAGCTCATCGGGGATCCGGGAGAGGGGCCGATCCTGAGCCGTCTGGTCCTGTCGCAGGTCCAGCGTGCCATCGACAGCTTGCCGCAGGAGCAAAGGGAGGTTCTCGTCCTGGTCTGCGCCGAAGATCTCAGCTACCGGGAGGCTGCCGAGGTCCTGGGGGTCCCCATCGGGACGGTCATGAGCCGGCTGGCACGGGCGCGCAGGCGATTGATGGAGATGACGGCTGCCGCCTAGATGCAAACGAAAAGGAACAGGGGAGCGATCGTGATGTCCCAGCTGCACCTCAGTGATGAGATCCTGATGGCCTTCGCCGACGGCGAACTCGAGGAGCCCACGGCTGCTGCGATCGCCAAGGCGATGGCGGAGGATCCCGTGGTGGCCAGACGGATCTTGGAATTTCAGCAGAGCCGTCGCCTGACCCGATCCGCCCTCGCCGACGCCCTGATGTCCGATGTGCCGGCCCAGTTGCGGTCGGCCGTTTCGGCTCAGATCAATGCCTATGAGGCCGCAGCGGGAGCACCATCGGAACCGCGCGCCAAGGCGCCATGGAGCGAACGGCTGAGATCGAACCAGGCGTTCCGTCAAATGGCCCTGGCCGCGTCCGTCGCCGCCATCGCGCTTGCGCTGGGCTACTTTGCCGGTTGGCGGAGCAGACCCGAAGCGCATGGGTTGCTGGCCCGCTTGGAAAGCCCGGTCCTCCACCGTGAACTGGACAAGACGAGCTCGGGAAGGGACGTGGACCTGCCGTTCGGCCGCCTGCGGGTGATCTCGACCTATCGCCTTGCGGACGGATCCCTGTGTCGTGAATTTCGGCTGCATGCTCCTGCCGAGTCCGCCGAGGCGGTCGCGTGCCGCGATGGGGAATGGAAGCCGACCTTCGCCCTGGCAACTCCCGTCAACCAAGATGCGTACGTGCCGAGCGGCGGAGGCGATCCGACGGCGGCCTATCTCCAGACGATCGGGGCTGGCGAGCCTCTTGCCGACGAGGCGGAGGCCAAGGCTCTCGCCGAGACGGCTCCGTGAGGTTGCTCCGCAAGGGCCAGGCTTCACGGGGATCGGGACACTTGAGAATTTTTCTAGGAAAGGTGGAATAAACCCGCGGGCCCTTCCGTTCTCTGTCCAATCCGGCGAGTGATAGAGGATGAGTATGAGAGCCGCGTACCATCTGGCTTTTGCCGTCTTCTCCGTGGGGACCATTGCAACCCCCACGACGGCGCCGAATGCGACGGATCCGCTCGCGACGGCCTCGGTCAATCCATCGCACGCCATCCCGGAGGCCGTCCGCACCATGGCGGCTGACCTGTCGGCCAGGTTGACCGTCGGGCTGGAGCGGTCACCGACGACATCAGTCGCCCAGGGAACATCGGTCGGCGACAGCCTGTCCGAGACCATCGAGCTGCGCCCGATTCCTAAGCACGAAACCTACCGTTACGCGGTGGTCGATGGCCGCCGCGTGATCGTCGATGCCACATCCCGAAAGATTGTCTACGTCATCCAGTGACGGCTGAGCCTGCACGATGACGAAAATTCATTTGCGAGAAGAAGAGGCGAACACGACATGTCGTTACAAAGCGCCGCCGAAACCCGTTTGATGTACAACGATCGTGCCTGTTCCTCGACGATCGTATTTCCGGTCTGCACCAATCCCCTGCTTCGCCTCGGTCTGGAGAACGTCCTGTCGGAAGCAGGCTTCATCGTCTGGCACGACATCGTCGACGGATTTTCAAGCCTGCCCCGGATCGACGACGAGGTGTCTGCGCTCTTCATCATCGATGGAAGCAGCTTCGCCGATGGCGTCACCGATCTGGCGAGACGGCTCAAGGCACATGCTCCCGATGCCAGGATGGTGATGCTGGCCGATTCCTTCGATGCGGCTGTCGTGCACGCGGCATGGAGCGCGGGAGTGCACGGCTTCTGCCTGACGAATCAGCGGCAGGATGTGCTGATCAAGTCCCTTGAGCTGGTGATGCTGGGGGAGATCGTTCTGCCGGCCGCGATCGTGCTGCCGATCGTAGAGCTGGGGCTGAACGATGCCGAGGGCGATGCGGGCGAAGGTCTGGTTCCGATGCGCGTCAATGGCCATCAAAGCCGGAAGCTGTCCAGCCGCGAAGCCCAGATCCTCACCTGCCTGAGGGATGGGGCGCCCAACAAGGTCATCGCCCGCCAGCTGAACCTGTCCGAGGCCACGGTGAAGGTCCACGTCAAGGCGATCCTGAAGAAGATCGGAGCCTGCAATCGCACGCAGGCGGCGCTCTGGGCGGCGCGGTACGTCCGGAAGGAGCCGAAGCCTCTGCCGTCCGTCTAGCGCATCGTGCGGCCCTCTGGGTCCGCCCGGAACGATGCGTCGCTCCGGCAAAGGAGTATCGGATCCGATCCCAAAAGTGGGTCCACTTTTCACGTCCGATGCTCTCGCGCCGCCGATGCGGTCGCCGGCGACCGGTCGGAGGGCCCCGGCTCCGCCGCCTAGCCTCTGACATAGCCGGGATATTTCGCCCGGATCTCGTCCACGTAGGACAGGGTCCCGGAGAGGTGATGGCGCAGGTGCTCCTGGGCGTCCTCGGGGCGTCCCTCGGCGATCGCCTGCACGATCAGCCGGTGATGCTGCACGATGTCCTGGGCCTTGCCCGGCGTGGGAAGATGGAGGCGGCGCAGGCGGTCGATATGGCCGCTGCGGCTGCGCACGAGACTCCACAGGTCGGTCATCCTGGCCGCCTCGTAGAGATGCTGGTGAAAGGCCTGATCGGTCACGGAGAAAGCCTCGAAGTCCGCGGCCTCCATCAGGGCCTGCTGCTGGGCGAGAAATCCCTGGAGCCTGGCGACGAGCCTCGGGTCCCGGGTGAGCGCCAGGTCGCGGACAATCTCGAGCTCGAGGGAGCGGCGCAGGAAATGGGCCTGCTGGGCGAGCCTCAGGTCAATCGGGCTGACCACGGTCGCATGCTGCGGGAAGATGTCGACGAGCCCGTCCTCCTGAAGCCTCAGGAGCGCATCCCGGATCGGGGTCGAGCTGAGCCCGAATTCCTGCTGCAGGGTGACCCGGTTGAGGACCGTCCCGGGAGCCAGGGCGAGGGAGATGATCATCTCCCGCAGCTGTTCGAAGACCTGGGGCGCCGCCTGGCGGCCCCGTTCGAGCCGATCCGTGGCGGGAAGCGCGGGTTGCGGGGCGGAGGCGGTGCGGGATGGCGGCATCGGAGGGAACCTGAACTTTCGTCGGTCCTGTCTATACCACACTTGTGCCGGATGCACTAATGCATTAGTGTATGAGTTATCGGCTGATGGGCCGAGCTTGGCCATCGAGGCTCCCGCGAAGAGGGGCCCACCCCTAGAGGAAGCACCATGAAGAAGCAGATGCGGCGCCTGTGCGCCGGTATCGCGGCCGCCGTTGGGCTGGCCGCCCTTTCGAACCCGGTTCTCGCGCAGCAGAAGAATGAGGTCTCGATCACGCGGCAGCCCGGCATCATCTACCTGCCGACCCACATCATCGAGAAGCAGCAGCTCATCGAGAAGCACGCCGCCCGCCTCGGCCTGCCCGACCTGAAAACCAAGTGGATCACCTTCAGCGGCGGCGGCGCGCAGACCGATGCACTCCTTTCCGGCGGCGTCGACATGGTGAATACCGGCGTCGGCAACCTGCTCCTGCTCTGGGACCGCACCAAGGGCGGCGTGAAAGGCATCGTGGCCTCGTCCGCCCTGCCGCTCGCCTTCGTGACGCACGATCCCAAGATCAAGTCGCTGAAGGATATCGGCCCGGGCGACAAGATCGCCGTGCCGACCGTCAAGGTCTCGACCCAGGCGATCCTGCTCCAGATGGCGAGCGCCAAGGAGTTCGGCGCCGACCAATGGTCGAAGCTCGACGCCAACACGGTGCAGCTCGGCCATCCGGACGCCGTCGTGGCCATGACCAATCCACAGCACGAGGTGAAGAACCACTTTGCGGCTCCGCCCTTCCAGTACATCGAGATGAAGACGGTTCCCAACGCGCGCATCATCCTGCAATCGCCCGACATCATCGGCGGGCCGCTCACGCAGGGCCAGTTCTTCACGACGACGAAATTCGCCGAGGCCAACCCGAAGGTCATCGAGGCCGTCCGTGCCGCGTCCAAGGAGGCGCAGGACTTCATCCGCAGCGACACGAAGGCGGCGGTCGACATCTACAAGGAGATCACTGGCGACAAGACCAGCCCGGAGGATCTGCTCGCATGGCTCAAGGAGCCCGGCATGATGGAGTGGAACCTCGAGCCGCAGGGCACGATGAAGTTCGCCGAGCATCTCTACAAGATCGGCACGCTCAAGACCCAGCCCAAATCCTGGAAAGACTTCTACCTGCCGATCGCGCACGATCTCAACGGCAGCTGACGAATTGCGCCTGGCGCCCGGCGCATAGACCGGGCGCTCCACTCCATTTCATGTCAGGTATTGATCGATGTCCGCTCTTCTCGACGTCAGTGGCGTCACGCTGCGCTATAAAACTCCC